>CAZGAW010000001.1:0-131635 GCA_964523645.1 uncultured bacterium
AAATTTGTCAAGGGGTTGTAAAAAGTTGTCAGCAGTCAGAAGAATGGCAGTCAGCCATCGGCAGTCAGCGGTCAGTAGGCGAGGTTAGAAACCTCGCCAGCGGCACCCGCGCTTGCCTCGCGCAGACGAGGCATTACCGAATTACTAAATAAATCTTCATCAAACCTCGCCAGCGAGAAATCGAGCCTAAAATTGCCAGAGGCGGAGTGCTGTTTTTCCTAATACCCATTCCCGATCTTCCGGTGTGAAGAAATCCATTTCGTCGCGGACGACGGATAAGGTCTCCGCATAACTCGCGCGACTGAGACAGACGGGCCAATCCGTGCCCCACATAATCCGCGACCCTCCGAAAGCCTGATAGACCTGCTTGACCTGTTCAAATGTATCTGCCCACGGGTACCCCGTTTTTGAGATTGACCACGTATGGCTTATTTTCACGTAGACGCGAGGGAACCGTGCGAGATTTAACAGCAAATCAAGTTTCTCAGGTGCGTCAGGCGAGCAGCTTGCCATGTGATCTACCACAACATCGAGTTCCGGGTGCTGTTCCAGAAGTGGAACGAGATCCACCAACCGATCGGCACCCGTGAGGATGAGCATCGGCACACCAAGCACTTCGGCGCGGCGGAAAATAGGTAGCATCAACGGTCCCGTAAACCAGTCGCCCGCTTCGTCCACGGACGGACTGAGACGTACGCCGTGGAACCCGTCCTCTTCCGTCCAACGACTGAGGTGATCGGGGGCATCCGAATCTTCCGGATTGATTCGGCACACGCCCATGAATTTATCGGGATACCTTTTCATCACATCCGCGGCATAACTGTTATCCCAGCGGTAATGGATGACTTGGACGAGTACAGTTTTTTCTACATCGTTCGCTGCCATCAAATCCAATAGCATCTCTGCTGTCGCATCCTCCGTGGGCGGACTGGTTGTCTCCGGTGCCCATGGAAACTGCGGATCGTTTTTCCAAACGTGAACATGTGGATCGATAATTCTCATATTATTCATTCTCCTTCGATCTTGTCAAGAACCCAGACGCGCCTAAAGGTAAACAGTAAAGTAGAATCAGAATGTGTAAACTAAACCCGGTGACAGTGGCAGTTTCTACCGATGTCCCGAAATGATTTAGCAACCAAACAAAGGGGAATTCCGTTGTCCCGAAGTTACCGACGGTTTGAACGGGTAACAGGTTAAAGACGTTGGTAAATGCCAGTGCGAATAGCACTTCCGTCATCGGGATGCCAACCCCCATCTCGGTGACGAGATAGCATTGAAACCCGAAACGGATTGCGACAGCCGTTAAGGAATATATCCAGACTTCCGAGAACCGCTTATTCGATCGGAACGTCGTGAGTTCCCGAAGTACCGCCAAAACCTTCTCAATTGCCCACGAGATCGTTCGCTTTTCCAGTGCCAAGAGCGGCGCAGCACTCCGTTCCGCGAATCGTATACAGACGTTTGGCGCAGCGTAGACGAAAACGACCACGGCGACCAAACCACTACCCATCAGCAGCGGCGTGACATAGAGGACTGTGCCAGAAAATGTGTTCTGAAGTTCAGCACGCAGTAACCATGCCGTTGCGACCACTAAGCCCATTAACAGTACTAAGTCGATCAGGCTTGCGACCAGTAGCGAGGCTATGCCCTGTGTTGCCTCTACCCGCTGACGGCGTTGCATCAGATAGACATACGAGACATCGCCTGTCCGCATCGGGAGGATATTGCCCCAAAAGGTGTGCAACGCTAAGATCGGGAAGATCTGATGGACACCACTCTCAAGGTTGAGAAGTGCCCGAAACCGGAGGGCTTTTGCTAAGACCAACAAGCAATAGCATCCGAACCCGATTAAGAGTGCCTTCATTGACAATCGGCTCAGGGTTTTGGGTATCTCTTGAATGTCGATTTCTTTTAGCAGGAAGTAAGCGACAACAATTGCTAAGACCGTCGGTAAGCCGATTTTGGTGACCCGTCGGAACTGTTCTCTGTTCAAAGGCACGCTCGCTCTGTGAGTATTATGGATGATTATTTTTTTGGAATTCGTATTATGGTATATGCAAGGGTTTTAATTGTCAAGAAGAAATGGCTATCGGCTATCAGCCATCAGTTATCAGCGAGCAGCATGGAAAAAAGATTTGCTTTTTCAGTGGATGTATTCTACAATATACGCTATCTAAACCTTCATAGAAACGCGGTATTCATTTTATCCATGAAAGACAATCAAGATTCCTCGAACTCGTCCTCTCAGAAACAGTTCTATTTTTTGACGCTATTACATACCGTTCTCGACTCTTACGCGACGCTTCTGTCGCACCTGCTTCCCCGCCTGCTCGAAAAGTTAGCCACCTCACCTGCGACACGGAACAGTTTAGCCGGCAATTTTATCTCGATTTATAGCGTTTTCAGTTCGCTTGGACAGATACTCTTCGGATGGTTGTCGGATCGGGTACGTTCTGTGCATTTCTTGACGTTTGGTGTGGGTTTCACTGCGATCGGTTTAAGTCTCCTCTGGGTCGCCCCGTCCCCTATGTTCGTATATCTGTTGTTAGCCATCGGCGGTATAGGTGTGGCATCCTTCCATCCACAAGCGACGACTTATGCGGGCGCGCTCGCTACAGAGGGAAGAGGTATGGGGACCTCCATTTTTCTCACAGGTGGTAATATTGGTCGGGCACTCGGTCCGTTGGTGCTGATGTTCATCCCATACCAGCTCGGTTTGCAATACTTGGTTTGGGAGATGATACCGGGGGTGCTTCTGGCGTTGTTGGTACCGAAAGTGCTAAAGTTTGAGAAGGAACTGGATCTCACCGCTTCTACACCCGGCAGATTAGCAGAGGAACCGAGACCGCAAGAACCTTTCTGGACTGTCGCCCGCCCGCATTTACTCTCCCTGATTGTGCTATTTATTATTGCGGCGTTCCGAACCGTCACCGCAGTTGGGTTGGAAAACTTCCTGTCTATCTATCTGGATGAACAGCAGTATGCTGACCAAGCGCGTTCTCTTGTGATTGCGCTCTTTATCTTCGCAGGTTCGATGGGTATCATGTCGAGTGGTTGGCTTATGAGTCGGGTCAACACCTTCATTCTGTTATTGGTTTCACTCCTCGGATCACCACCGCTGCTCTATATCTCGCTGCACTCCGAGGGGCCTACCTTCCTTGTGTTTCTCTTTTTAGGCAATGTAGTACTTTCAAGCTCGATAACGGTTAACATCATTTTAGCACAGATGATCCTGCGCGGGCATGAAAACATAGCATCGAGTTTTATGATGGGTGCTGCGTGGGGTGTCGGTGGATTGCTGAATAAAATCGTCGGTGTTTTGGGCGATCAATACGGATTGCCCATCGTGCTTGACGGGTTGGTGATGATTCCGGTGGTGCTGGCACCGCTCCTGATTCTGCTACGCGATCAACCGAATTTGTCGAGACCGAATGTTTAGGAGTTGTCGGTTGTGAGTTGTGGGTTGTGGGTTGTCAGTAAGAACGTGCGATGAATCGCACTACTACCAACGCGTTTATTGTAGTTGTCAACGGTCGGAACCCCCTAAATCCCCCTTATCAGGGGAACTTTGAAAAGGCAAGCAGTAAAAAATCGCGAGCACAGCTCGCTCCTACAAGAGTTGTCAGTTATCAGTTTTCGGTTTTCAGTATAAGAAATTTGACGACATCAGCGTTCTCTTTAACTGACAACTGCCGACTGACTGCTGACAACTATTATCAGAAATGGTACAACAGGCTTAGGAAGTGTGTGCTGATGAGGTCGCCGAGGAGGAGTGCGTAATCGAGGCGGAATTGGCGGACCTGAATGCCGATTCCACTGGTAATGCGACCGTCACGGTAACCGACACGGATTGCCAGCGGTTGGCTGATATGATATTCTACACCGAGATGCATTTGCCCGCCGTAACGCTGCTGCCACTGAAAGGAAAGAATCAGTTCTCGATTGAAAACGCGATTGTTCGTATACGCCAGCCCGATATTCCAATTCGCTGGAATAGATTCTTTCGGGGCAGACAAGGTGTTCCAGTGTAAAGTCGTCTTTGAGATGTCCTGCAGATTGATACCAAAAGCGAGGCTTCCGAAGTCCTCCAAACTGAAGAGCGCATTCAAATCAGGCAATCGGACGAGTAATCCCGCATCAAAGCCGTAGCCCCAACTCCCATAATCATAGATATCAAGATCTCCGCCGCTCAGGTTCTGCGTAATCAATTTCGTATTCACACCGACCATAAACTCCGGTGGAAGCGATTCCCTTCCGAAGTTATCCCACCACGATTGACTCACGCCCCAGCGCGTCGCAAGCGTCAAAATATAGGCGTTTTCGCTGTCGTTGAGGTAACCCGCTGGAACGAAGTCGGATTCTCGGGGTCGGTTTCTTGCGAGGTTCCGGCGTGCGTCTGCACTAATGTGCGGATCAAACGCTGGAACGAGTGGATAGATCGGAATATCGTCTACACCTGCCCGAAGCCATGACAGCCCAAGGTTGAGCCTTGATAAAACCCGTGTTGTACCACTGATATAGTTGAACGCCCCTAATCCGGAACGCCGTGCAGCATGCATCAGACAGAATTGGTAATTATCGGGGACACCTGCGATACCGGCAGGATTCCAATAGGTAGCGGTCGCATCATCAGCGATACTCACGTAGGCACCACCTAATCCGAGCGCTCTGCCGCCCACACCGTTCGTCAGAAAATCGCCCGTGTAGTTTTCGGCGGCGACGGGTAAAATAGCAATACACCCCCATCCGATGAGTATCGCTATAACACAGTGGAGCGGATTAAATTTCCGTTGTCGCAATTTAGTCAATTGATTTCTGGTTCCTTTGAAAAGATAGACGACACACAGCGTGTGCCTCCTACTTTTAAACTCTGTTCAGATCGAACGCATTCCAATAGTACTGATATTGTGAGGAGGTCCAATCCTTGTAAATCTCGTCCCACGCCATCCGATTGAAATGCGGCAAAAGCGAACCTTCCGTGACGGGTTTGGAGTGTCCCTGATAGCGATAATCTACCGAGAGGCGTATCCGATCCGAGGTTTGGTTCGGCAATCCTTTATGAATGACATGGCTGTGAAAGAAGAGCGCATCACCAATCTCGTAATCAGTACCGACCCAACGGAATCCGTCCGCTTCCAATGGTTCCGTATCAACACCGACCCCTCCTGCCCCAAACGCCGGTTTGACTGGATATATGCCATTTTGATGCGATCCTGAAAGCACTGCCAATCCGCCCAACGTTTCTGGACAGTCCCCAAGCGGTATCCATCCGGTATAGGTTTCCTCTGTCCCGCGAATGTGGATGAAATCTTGATGTGCAGGCGTTGTGTATTTTGTGTTCTCTGGGAACATAATTCTTCCAATATTCCGCGGATGCACGAGTGTCTGCTCCTCGAAGAGTTTGTCGCACGCGTCCAAAATCGCGGGATGGTGCGCAAACGCGTGGAAGGATTCCATGCACTGGAACTCGTCCAAAACGGGCCAATAGCCGTCATCGCCTTCCATGAAGGGACCGCCTGTGCGGATACCGTCCATCAGTTTTTCTCCGCCTTCTGCCCATCCGTGCCGATGGCAGATTTCTAAGAAATCGCGGCGCAGGTTGTTGATAGAATCGGTATCAATCAAGCCACGAAAAAAGAGATAACCGTCCTGTCGTGCCTGTTCCCGGAGTTTTTCAGGTTCATCTAAGAGTGCATTTGAAACGTTAAAGGGTTCGATTCTTGCCATAATTCGCTCCTTGCTTGTGAAAACAGAGACGTGCCAACCTTGTGTCCGTATTAAAGATATTATACCAACAAAAAGCGGACGTGTCAACTGCGATAGGAAATTCAGTTGTCAGTTTTCAATACAATTCGCGATTCCCTATTTTCACATCTTTGGTTGTAAACCGCTCGGTTTTCTTCAAAAAAATGGTTTGTATCATTATTTTTATCTGCAATTTCAGAAATGTGATACAATTTCGACAATACAAGTGAAACACGAGGTTGAATTCAAGATTCGCGACAACTTACCAATTTCGGAGGAGCCTTATGCTTAGCATCAAACATCTCGAAGCGATTCCGTTGAACGTGCCGTTCTATCACGAACGGGTCAGCCGACACATGCACCGTGCATTGACGCACGGCGAACGGGTTCACGTTTATCGGGTCGAACTCAGCAACGGTGTTATCGGATACGGCGAAAATTTATCAGATGAATCGGCGAACATTGAACAATTGATCGGACAGAACGCGTTTGCATGTATGCGCGATGATAGCGTCGGGTTCGGTATCCAGATGTCGCTATACGATGCCGTCGGAAAATCCGTTGATGTGCCGGTCTATCAACTCATCGGACCGAAGGTGCGTGAAAGGTGTCCGATTTCGTGGTGGGACATCGATATGCCGCCGGAGGATTGGGTGGCAGAGGTCCAAGAATCGGTGAAGCGGGGGTATACGTCTGCGAAACTCAAAGCGCGTCCGTGGCGAGACATCTTCGCGCAGGTTGACGCTGTCGGTGATGCTGTGCCAGCGGATTATCGACTTGATATCGACTTCAACGGGTTTCTGCGGACTGCGGATAACGCGATCCCTGTGTTGCAGCAATTAGATGAACACCCGAACGTCGCTATCTACGAGAGTCCTTACTATCTCGGCACGGATGTAGAAGGTGCAGCGCGGTTGCAGGCGGCTGTTCAGAAACGGATCGTCGAGCATTTCAACGAATCGTGTTTGCATGCGCGCTGTTGTGGTGGGTTCGTTGTCGGCGGCGGTGTGAACTCGTTATTGCGGACGAACGCGCTCTGTGCTTCGTTTGCGCAACCCTACTGGCTTCAGATGGTTGGCACGGGTATCACAACGGCATATTCGGTGCATCTCGGTGCAGTGTTATCCCAAGCGGAATTGCCGGCGATTACGTGTCATGAGTTATGGGAATCGGACTTGCTCGAAACGCGGCTCGCTGTCGTTGATGGAACGATTGCGGTTACGGATGCTCCGGGACTCGGCGTTACGATAGACGAGGCAGCATTGGCGGAATATCGCGTTGAGCCTTCTACACCGACACCGCAGCAGTTGTTCAATCAGACCGATTATACGTGCAGGGTGCATATCCCAGACGGTAGCGGTGGCGAGACGGTTCACGATTTCGATAACGAGGGGGTCTATTATCCAGCGTTCAGCGATGGCGAGTATCCGGGGTTTGTGCCGGGGGTTTGGATGGAAGTGGTTTGATGTTTTGCTGGATATGATGCTGATAAATCGGGTTGGCGATTTCACACATTCTATTAGCACCTTTTACAATAACGCCATAAGTTACGAGTTCATACATGATTTCATTGTCTATATTGAAGGGCAAGCCTCTCTTATAAGACATGATTCGGATAAGCAGGCTCTCAAATCGGCGATCCCTGCGAATATTGGTCAGCAGATGTCTAATGTTGGTATTCTCTTCCTTAAGAAGCTGCGCGTGTGCTTTTGCAAAATGCGCCAGCGCAATCGTTTCGGTTTTAGGTATATCCATTTCCTCAGTGAGAATCTGTGCACACCGATTAACGAGGAAGGGCTGCCCAGCCATCTGTTTGTGAATAGCAGTTATAATAAAAAAAGAGCCATAGTTTAAACTATGGCTCAGATGAATGTGTTATGATGTATGAATTGGTTTTATATTTGGAAGATATATCTGTCTATCTTATTAGGGGTTCATCTTAAGGTGTGCCCATGTCGCAGCAAGTTTGCCGTATGGTTCAACAGCGAGGAACTCATCGTGAAGTGTAGCGGCATAGAACAACAAGTTTTCTATAAACGGGAGGTTCATATCGACTTGTGCCTGATCTTCATTCTGCATCGCCGTGATAATATAGGCACCATCTCCGTAGTAAAGGAGTGCCACAATGAGATGATTACCGACCCTCGCGAGTGGAATATACGCAGGATCGGCATTGTGCCATTTATCGTTCGTCCGAATAACCTTTATCTTGTTTGGCTCGGTAAAAAGCGTTCCAATCTCCGGTGCTTTTGTTATTTCAAAATTCTCTGTGCCACCGGTTTCATCACCGTTTAGCGGTTTAGGTAGCCACGGTGTAGGGCATCCAATAGCATCATCATGATCCTGCTCAACGTTAATACAGACACCCCCGTTCTCAACAAAGGACAAAACAGCGTCCGCGCCTTGATCTGTGAAACGCCATCCACCTTCGCAAATTTCACCTTGTCCCAACCAGAGAATATCATAGTCCGCAGGATCTGCTTTGGCAAGCTTCGGATCTTGGGTAATCTCATAATCGAAGGTGAAATCCCCAATTTTTTTCACATTCTTACTAATCGTTGGTGCTTCAACGTTGGTTGTATTATTTCCCAACATCAAAACTTTTTTTCTGTCGCTGCTGTTGACACACCAGACAACATCATCATAGTAAAAAGAACGCACAACCCGTAAACCGAAACGGTTTTAAGTTGACCTGCCTTTGTAAATCTTTTCATTTTCTTGAGTCGCTCCTTTTGATGCGATACTAACCTATGTACGTCCCAAAACATTAAGGTTTCACTGATCTTTTGTTCTGGCAGACATCTAATTAATCGACATTTTAAGTATGCCCTCATAATGTTGTGAAAAGTTGGAAATGCTATAGAAATTTGATATTAAATTCATGGAGAAAATGTTATGGAAAGTTGGAAATGGTGTAGAGATATGATTGTAAAATCGTGACGAATTTGTAAAGGCGGATTGTTAGGGTTACACGCCTCCCGTTGAAAACCTACTTATCAGTCAATTTCGTCTTGTAGGTTGGGTAGAGCGGAACCGTGAAAGACCACGCTGGCAACACAAATATATCTCAATGCCATACAGAATTGGACAACCCCGAGAACATAGCGAAACCCAACATTACACTGAAGACTGATCATTTATATAGATGTCACCCCTACGGGGTTTAGGATAATTGAGGAACCTTTTTCTACATAGATGTCGCCCCTACGGGGCTAAAACGGGATTGATACATCTCTTCTAACACTTCAAGGATATCGGGGGCATCGGTGAGGTAGACGCTTTCACCACATTCTTTGAGTTCATCGGGGGTGCCCTGGAGTGCTTCGGCGATGTCGCCTATAATCGCACCGAGCATGTTTTCTCCTAAAATAAGGTGAGTTGATATAAATGTGTAGTTGGATTGTTGGGTTTCGTTATGTCTGTTTTCATGGATGGATCATTGAAAAGTACGGTTCTCCTCATAGATTGAGGATTCTTGGTCCTTCACCACTCTACCCAACCTACGGGATACTCATATTTTTTTTATCGAATTCACGTTTAATAAATAACAGTCTTGTCACGATTATACTATATTTGAAGGAATTTGCCCCATTTATCATCAGAAGGGGCAAGGAAAAGGTGCATCTGGTGCGATTGGAAATTGCACTTACCCAGCGTCTCAGGTAACCCAGAAAAATAGGAGATTTTCTTGGCGATGTGTTATACTACCTTGAAGAAACAATAAGGATCATAAGATGAAAGCAATTCTGACTTCTCTGATGCTGTGCGCTATTTTTACGCTATTCGGGTGCGGTTCCGATGAAACGCCTACGCCGATCGAACCCAAACCAAACTACTTCCCCGATGCGGTTGGAAGTCGATGGATCTATCGAAACAGTGACGGTCTCCAATGGACCCGTGAAGTTAGCGGCGAGACAGAGATTGAGGGAAAGGCGTATCGGATATTCACGGACACACCACCAACTCAGGAAATCGAATTCGATTTTTTAAAGTCTATATACCATCGAGTTACCCCGAATCAAATTCTTTCCGTTGTCGGTGAAAAGGTAGAGCACTTCATTGAAACCGAACTCCCGAAAGCTGTACAGGACGAATTTGCTGGCTTGGAATTGACCGCTGTCGTAGCACCAATTGCGTACCCGGAACTTGTTCTCCTCCAGACCGCATTGATTCCCAATCTACAATGGGAGGCATTCAATATAAAGGTTGAAGGGAGCATCATTCTGCAAAACCTTGTGCTGCTGCAAATACCTTTTGAAGTGCTTATAAGTGTCAAAGCGGAGGTTGTTGCCGAAAGTTCTCTCGAAATGTCTGCTGGAAACTTTGCGCAAGCATATCAGATAGAATACAAAACTGAAATTACACGCACCCTTTTTTCGGGCGATGAAACGATAACCCATCATTTGACGGTATGGTTCGCTCCTCATGTGGGGATTGTCAAAACAGAAAATGAACACGGCACAACAGAACTGATTGAATATACGCTGCAATGAAAGTCGTTATTTTAAGTGACAATAAACCCGGGCATTACAAACAGTCGTTAGGTATTGTCGAAAAAATGCCGGAATCCCAAACGGAATGGCTTGAGATACAATTTCGGCATAAGTGGCGCGACAACCTTCTGCGCGTTTTTATGTCTATCTTTGGAGGCGTATCCCTCTCTACGTCACTCATCCATACGCTCTTACGATGGAGTCTTACCGCCGAGACGTACCACGCGCTGTCACAACTGAAAACCGCTGATATTACGCTCTCAACGGGTTCATCTGTGGCAGCGACCAATCTGCTTCTCGGTAGAATTCTCGGTGCCAAGACGGTTACATGTCGAAGACCTTCACCAGTAGGCATCCAACATTTCGATCTCGCGATTCTCCCGATGCTCTATTGGCGCAATACCTCACGCAACGGCAATGTCTGTCGAACCATCGGCGTGCCGAACCCTATTTCACCAGACACGCTGAATGCCCTGCGGCATCAGTTGAAAAGTGAACTGAACCTACCGGACTGTCGGCGCATCGGCATCCTCCTCGGTGGAACCGATCGGCACGAGACCATCACTATAGCAGCTGCTTCACAACTTAGCGAGATTTGCCGAGCCGCTGCAGAGAAGATAGACACACAGATATTGGTAACGACCTCCCGTCGAACGCCACCAGATGTGACAGCACACTTGACATCAACACTGAAACACACCGACCGGTGCCCTCTTTTCACCACCGCTGACACACCTTCAGAATTTGAAGACCCCTACCAAGCAATTCTTGCCTTAAGCGACCTACTCATCGTCACTGCGGACAGCTTTTCAATGGTATGTGAAGCGGCAAGCAGTGGACGTAAGGTTATCGTTCTAACCCTGTCACAAGAAAGCATCAGACTGCCGAAGCGATACACAGTTTATGCGTATATGGAAGAACATTCTATTGTAAGTCGGTGCAGACTTGACGACTTAGCAGCCTACATCGCGAATGCCCTCACTTCAGATACATCTAACACACCGCTTCAAGACACAAAAACAGCGGTGCATGCAATCCGTCAGTTAGTGGCAAATCGCTAACCTGAGAAATTGTGGAACTTTCTCCTACATTCGGTGTGGTACCTTGTACAACACGCCCGTTGATACAAACCCCCAACAACCTTATTGAAGGAGACTCACAATGAAAGCCAAACATCTTATCTACACAATTACCCTCCTGTTCGCTTTGGGAACAGTCGCCTTTTTGGTCGTGCAAGCAGAAACACAAACCGCCGAAGACCCTTGGGCAGCTTGGGTAGATGAACAGACCGACACGGTGATGAAATCCGCCGGGGAAATGGATGCGGCTCGCAGCGATGAAATGCGCGCCAGCATTCGAGCAAAGTTTTCCGCACTTGCTACAGAACTGAAAAATGAAATTACGTCGCCGCCACAGACGCAGGATTATGCGATTTTACAAACGGTTAAGGAACTCCGGAAGGCTTATGATGATGGCTACGACCGCAAGCATGCGGATACGACGGTACGTGTGTCCTACACGGTAGGAAACGCTGAAATCTTTGCCTATGATGAAAATATTCCGCTCGCTGAAGTTGACGCGAAATATCCACGCGACGCATGGCTTCAAATGCTCCTTGATAAGAACGTTACAATTGAGAACGCAAATGCGTATTGGGAATATCTATTCCTTCGCGATACTTTAGTGCATCTTGAGAGGCGACCACACGTGTGGACATCTGGATTGTTCGATATTCCCGCGACAGAGGATTGGGAAACCTATAAAGCGGCGTATATTGCGCGAGAACTCGGTCAAATTCAAAAACGTTTGCAAGAGAAACAGGCTCATCAAGCGTGGCTGGAAGTCCCAAAAGATCTTCCTGAAGCTTTCGAGAAAAACAAAACCTACATATTTCGATCCCATGAATTTCCAACTTGGATTGAACAACGTGCAGTACCTCAGACCGTCAAAGCCCTGAGAGACGCTTATGATGAGAAGTACAACGAAAGATATGCCATCACTTCTGGAAGTTATAGCATGACCCGCGACGATGGCACTGTTTTTGCGTATAAGTTTCCGCTTCCGATGAGCAAAGTAGACACCAAGTATCCACGAGATGAATGGCTTCAGATGCTCCTTGACAAAGGGATTACGATTGACAATTTTGAAGAGTACTGGACATATCTATCACAGCGGGACACATTGGTGGAGCTTGAAAAGCAGCCAGAGGTGTGGTCGTCCGAGTTGTTCGGTATTCCTCCGACTGAGGATTGGGAAACTTATAAAGAGGCCTACTTGAAACAGATGCTTGATAAACTTCACCGTAACGGGAAGCAGGCAGTGTACTTTGGTAAAGCTGACTCGGCGGAGGTACTTAAGAAAGTAGAGGAGCAGCTTAAAAATATGGGAGTGCTTCAGCGTCCACCCCGTCCACTCTTTGATCGCTAAACCGTGCTGAATTTGGTAAATAAAAAAGGCGAGGCACGCAGACCTCGCCTTTTTTTGGTGTTAATCACGTTTCGGTCAGATGCGGTTAGAAGGTAGCATCTACCCTGGTTTCCTTTAATTCGCTTCGGGTGTGGTCTCTTCTGCTATCGGTTCATAATAGCCGGAACCGAAGAGGTATCCATCGTGGCGAATCGCCCACGTGCGTTTCAACTCTATCTCACCGCTTTCAGGATTGGGCCATGAGTACTCAATCCAGAGTCCTAAGCTTGTCGCCATTGCGATTTCTGTCCCTAAAGGTGAACCATCAAGCCCGGGAATATCCTTTATATCCGTTCCTATGAAATCCGGTCTTAACGGGTGAGCGACATAGATATCGTTCTCGTCAGTAATGAGCACGTACCACTGACCATCAATATTGGCTGGATCGTTATAGTATGCTGCCGTAGCCTCAACGCCTTCAAATTCATAACGGGCAATCGCCTTCTGAACGAAGGCACGCGTGAATGCTTCTGGATCGTCTTTTGAAACTGGTGGGAGCGTTGCAGGATCAGGTCCCCACGGTTCGTAATACCCAGCCCCGAAGATATATCCATCGTACCGAATTATCCACGTCCGTTTTTGTTCCAATTTGTTGGCAGTCGGATTGGGGGATAAATAGTCAATCCAGTGTCCTTCCTCCGTTGCCTTGACTATTTCTACTCCCAACGGGTAATCAAAACTGACAAGATCTTTTACATCCACACCGATCAGTTCAGGCAACGCAGCGTGTGAAACCATAAGGTCGCTATCATCAATGATGAATACATACCATTGTCTGTCAACGCTGGTAGCATCATTATAGTAGGCTATAGCGGCTTCGCGACCTTCCGTTTTGTAGAAATCAATCGCCGCTTGTACAAAGGCGACTGCAAACGCCTCTGGATCGTCCATTGTCGGCATTGCAGGCTGTGTCACGGCTTCCATCATCGGTTTTGCCATAGGTCTTTCACAGCCGGTGATACAGACGACCGCGATTCCTACCATAAGTAAAATCAACAAAAAATTTCTCAATTTTTGACTCCTTTTCAGTCACTAAAAAAATTTACACCCTTTAATTGTATACATTCATCCGCCAATTGTCAAATACACCAATTTTTTTCTTGCTATTTTTCGGCGAATCGTGTATAGTCTGTATAAATCAAAAAACACTATAGGAACAGGAGAGACACCATGAAATATGCAGCACCAATTTTTCTAATTTCGATTGTCCTCGGAGCTATCTTTGTTGGGTGTTACTTGAAATCGGATTTCGGAGTGAAAACAGAGCGATATACCGGACCCCAAACCGTTGATGCTCTCATGGAGACGTTTGATGCCAGATACAGTTCTATAGAACAGCGTACCATTTCAGAAGTATTGCACGGCGAAAAACGCCACATTGAATTTACATTAGCAGACGTAGATGCCAAATATCCACGTGAAGAATGGCTTCAGATGCTCCTCAACAAAGGTGTCACGATACGGAACTTCAAGGACTATGATGGATACCTCAATATACGCGCCGATCTAATTTTGAAAGAATTTCACGCTGAAGATAATTGGGAAACTGTTAAAGCAGTGTATATTGACACCGAGATCCAGAATCATCAACGCATCGTTGCAGCAAAGCGAACCAACCCAGAAGGGACAAACTGGATTATGGTAAATGAAAACGCGCTCCCCAATATTCCGGGTGTAATTTACGTACAAAAAACTGAATCAACAGCCAGTATCTGGCATTCGACCTCCACAACAAGATCGGAGAACGGAGAAATTCTCTCGGTTGAGGGATCAGAACTTTCCGAAAAACAAAAATTAAACCTCTTGAATACTGGGGCGGTACCAAAGGGCTGGGAAGTTGTGTATGTAGATGAAGACGGAAACCCCATCCGCTAAGACGGATAACGTTGAAACCAACAGTCGTAAGTCGTTTGGTTTCATGAAGCATGTAGATTCACAGAGAAATTCGGAGACTCACATGTCCAACCAATTGGCGATTTTAGGCGGCACGCCTGTCCGTAATACAGAAAGCTCCCCCTGGTCGGCGTGGCCCCTCACGACGACTGAAGAATGGGAATCAAAAGTCGAACCGCTGCTTCGCGAAGTGTACCTGAGTGCGAATGAAGGCTCAGGTGGCACAATGATTAAGCGTCTCGGAGAACAATACGCCCAATATTCTGGAACGAACTACGCCCTCTTCATGCCGCACGGCACTGATTCTATTAGTGCTGCCTTAGCGGGTGCGCTCGATCTTGATGGATTCAGCGACGGAGGTGAGGTGATTGTGCCGAACTACACATTCGTCGCGACTGCCAGTGCCGTATTGGAACGTCGGTGCACCGTAGTCTTCGTAGACATTTCACCGGAGACGTTCACAATCGACCCGGAAGCCGTAAAAGCGGCGATCAGTCCAGAGACGCGTGCGATCCTGCCCGTTCATCTCGGCGGACATCCAGCAGATATGGGGGCACTACGAGAAATCGCCCAACGTCATCAACTTGCAGTCATCGAAGATTGTGCACAAGCACACGGCGCGGAATACCAGACGAAAAAGGTTGGATCCCTCAGCGATATCGGTGCGTTTAGCTTCCAAGCATCAAAAAATTTGACCTCCGGCGAAGGCGGTATGATTACCACAAACGATAAGGACATTCATGATCGGGTCTGTGCTTTCATGAACGTCGGACGCGCACCGGGTGGTGCGAGATGGGAGTACCCACGTCTCGGATGGAACTATCGCCCTTCAGAGTATCTCGCTGCAATATTGTTAGTCCGATTGGAACTCTTGGAAGCACAAACCGATCTCCGCAACCGAAACGCTGCCTATCTCTCTGACGCGTTGGACGAAATTGAAGGTATTACACCCCCAAAACTTGCCCCGTGGGCTACCAAACACGGGTATCACCTCTACTGCTTGAAGTACGAGCCTAATGGATTTGGCGGTAAATCGCGACAGGAATTTGTGGACGCGCTCTCTGCTGAAGGGATTCCGTGTTCTATCGGTTACCGTTCCCCACTTTCAGAAGAACCCGGAATGGCATACGTCGCGAAGAAATATCCACATCTCATCCGGGCGTTGCCGTGTCCAAACGCAGCGTCGGTCTGTGAGCAGAGCGTATGGCTTTTCCAGAATCTCTTCCTCAGTTCAAAAACGGATATGGATCAGATTGCGGAAGCTGTCGCGAAAATTCATCGGGCATGGCACTAACCTTTTCCCTATGTTAACGCAAGTTGCTACAGACAAGATTTTGGATGTACGAACCCCATTTCTCAGTGAAAAGCGTTGGTGAGGCACAAACTGGGAAGTTTGTGCTACAAGGGGCAACTTAGGTTATGTTAATGCGTGAAGAATTGGGCAAACTTCGTCGGGAACTTTGATGCAACCACAAAGCAGCAAACCGCTCCTTGTCTACGATAACGCCTGCGACTTTTGCCGATATTGGGTTGCCCAGTGGCAGCACGTCACCGGTGATCGTGTTGACTACGCCGCATATCAAGAGGTTGCAACACAATTTCCAGAGATACCCCTTTCAGCGTTTGAAAACTCAATCCAGTTGATTTCCCCGAATGGAACAGTGCTGAGCGGTGCCGAGGCTGTCCTACGCGCCTTGGACAACGCTCCGTTTCTCTGGTGCTACTACCATTTGCCGGGTTTCGCAAGCGTGTCTGAGCGGATCTATCGTTTCATTGCGCAGCATCGTCCGTTTTTCTCCGCGCTGACGCGATGGTTGTGTGGCACACATACCGAGAGGACAACGCTCTGTTTTTCGAGATGGCTGTTTCTACGCGGACTCGGTTGTATCTATCTCATCGCCTTTCTGTCCCTGTGGATACAGATTCATGGGCTGGTTGGAAGCAACGGGATTTTACCAGCGGAACAGTATCTGTCGGCTGTCCGTCAGCAAATCGGGGCGGAAGGCTACTACCTCGTCCCGACGCTGTTCTGGTTGAACGCATCAGATGCCTGTCTCAACTTCCTATGCGCAGGCGGCGTGGTGCTGTCTTTAGTTTTAATCGCAGGTTTTGTTCCACCCTTTACCTTAGTCGGTTTATGGACATTTTACCTGTCGCTCGTGTCAATCGGACAAGTTTTTCTGAGTTTTCAATGGGATGTTCTGCTCTTAGAGGCAGGTTTTCTGGCAATCTTCTTCGCGCCCCTACAAATACGAGAGAAATTTAGCCGTGCGTCTAACCCCTCTACGGCGTTCCTGTGGCTTTTACGTTGGCTTTTGTTCCGTCTCATGTTCGCCTCTGGGTTTGTCAAACTCGCCAGTGATGCGGTATGGCGAAACCTCACCGCCCTTAACTTCCATTACGAAACACAACCGTTGCCGACATGGATCGGATGGTATGCACACCAGTTGCCGGAATGGTTCCAGAAAGCCTCAACTGTCGGTATGTTCGCCGCTGAGTTGGTCGTTCCGTTCCTGATTTTTGCGCCGCGACGGTTACGAACCGCGGGGTGTATCGGATTAATCGGGCTGCAAGTGCTGATTATTTCAACAGGAAACTATTGCTTTTTCAATCTACTGACAATCGCGCTATGCCTTCTTCTCATCGATGATGTGACGTGGAAAGGTCTGCTGCCGAAGCGGTTCATGCCTTCTATCCGTTTCGTCGAACAGTCGATCCCCCGATACAGACGCATCGGCATAGGGGTATTGGCAGTACTCCTGTTTCTGCTAAGCAGTATCCGCTTCGGTGGACAACTCTTTAGAGAGACACGGTTGCCGGATGTCGCATGGATCGCGCCGTTTCGGAGTATAAACACCTATGGACTCTTTGCAGATATGACGGAATCGCGCCCAGAAATTATTGTTGAAGGCAGCAATGATGGGATAACGTGGGAAACTTACCAATTCCGATGGAAACCGGGAGACCTGACAACTGCCCCCAAGTGGGTTGCGCCGCACCAACCGCGACTCGATTGGCAGATGTGGTTCGCCGCGCTCCAAGGCAGTTACCAAAACACACCGTGGTTTCTTAATTTCATGGGCGCGTTGCTACAAGGCAAATCTGAGGTGTTGCAGCTGCTGGCAGAAAACCCGTTTCCTGAGAAACCACCGCGCTATATCCGTGCAGCCCTTTACGATTATACTTTTACCGACCACACCACAAAGCGAGCAGAAGGCACGTGGTGGCACCGCGAGTGGACAGGAATTTATTGCCCTGCGATTTCACTTCGATAGAACGGAAAGAAAAATAAAAAAGGAGAATCTATGCCCAGTCAATTTTTAAACGTCGCGTTAGAAGCGGCGAAAAACGCTGAAGAAATTATCACCGCTTACTACACCGGCGATATAGAAGTTGAATTAAAAGCCGATGAAACACCCGTTACGCTCGCTGATAGAGGCGCAGAGAAAATTATCCGTGAAACCATCAAGCAGGCATTTCCTGATCACGGATTCTTAGGTGAGGAATACGGTATAGAAGCGGGTTCATCGTCTTACGTCTGGATTATCGACCCGATTGATGCTACAAAAAATTATATCCGTAAAATCCCGATCTTCGGCACACAGATTGCCTTGATGAAAGGTGAAGAATTGATCCTCGGCGTTTCCAACGCACCACTTTTGAATGAACTCCTCTATGCCGAAGTCGGTAAGGGTGCGTTTCTAAATGGGAATCCAATTGAGGTATCAGATGTAACAGATCCCGCAGATGCAATGGTATGTCACGGCGGGCTGAAGTGGTTTGTAGAGAAGGGGGCTTTCCCCGGTGCTTACAACCTCATCAACGACACCGCACGCACCAGAGGGTTCGGCGATTTCTATATGTACCACCTCGTGGCTTCAGCAAGAGCAGACGCTGTCATTGAAGCAGCGATTAGTATCTGGGACATCGCTGCGATAACTGTTATCGTTCGGGAAGCGGGTGGAAAGGTGACAGACATACACGGGCAAGATATTACGAAAGATACCGATTCATTAGTCGCAACGAATGGCATCCTGCACGATACCGTATTGAACTATTTTTAACTAACGTGCGTTAGATTTATTCGGTCATTCCAATCGCCACTCCTGACGGAGCTCGGTTATCAGTCTGTAATTCGCACCTTTGTTGTAAAAATTACCGAGCTAACTGCCGTCTTCACGGAAAAAGAAACGGTCGTCCTTTTCTTCGCAAGCGAGTTGGTAGCGCGTATCAATGCTGATACGATACCGGTCAGAGCGATTCGGCGCACTGCTGTGCATCATGTAAAGCCCAAAAATAATAACGTCACCGGGTTGGAAATGCGCCGTTGCGAGTGTGAATCCGAACTTCTCAACCATCTCGCGCGGATCGGTGCTGAACACGGCTTCCGTCAAATCACGGTCCATATCCGTCGCACCATAGGTCGCCTTTAATCGCGCATGCCGATGCGAACCCAGAGAGATGACGAGGGGTCCATTTTCCAAGCCGATGTCCGTCAATGCGCTCCACATCGTGTACCGGTTCTGTGTGCCGCGTCCGACGTAAACGCTATCCTAGTGAAAATGGTTGTGTCCGCCCGTTGCCATGCACGGTCGGAAGTGATGAACCCGACGTTCTGTATGTATGACGATCTATATTTTCAAAAACGATTGCGGATTGAGAGTATTAGCGTTGAGAAAGCGCGGCGTTCTTTTGAAGAAAAGAAGCGATGGGCGTTGGACGCGTTATGGGGCGAGCGTCAATCAGAAAAGTTATTGATGTCAGTTACCTTCCGCTGTTCAAATACCGTATCGCTTTTTGCTATACCAAATTGGCAGAAACGGATGTTTCCATTTATACCAAAGCCGAGGTAGCCGTCACGGAAAGCTACCAACCGCGATTCTTCAGTCGGATCAGATAGATATCCTTTATCTCTGGGGCTATATCCTTTTCAAGCAAGGTCGGTATGCAGAAGCCCGTGCCAAATATGAAGCGTTACTTGAGATTGATCTGCAGCGTGGATTCAGGTATCGCTACTTTGAGGATACCTTGTCCAACCTTGAGAAAACGTATTCGGAACTTGGTGAAGAAGCCGCCGTTCCACAAGCATTTAGGCAGCTTGAGGAACTCCTTGAGAAAGCCCTGCAGGATAGGGTCAGTGCTCGCTCACTTGAGGATGCCTTGTCTAACCTTGGACATGCATATTTGAAACTCGGTGATAAAGCTGCTGCACGACGGGTATTTGCGAAACTTCTGGAGCACTATCCCGACTCGCCACATAACGCTGAGATCGAACGCTTACTTAAAAAAAAGCAGTAAATCAAATCAACAAAAAGCTAACTTCCGTGCTTGACCAAGCACACATCGCTAACATCAGTCACCACGATTCAGCTCAGGAATCACTGACGGCGATGTGCCCTGCAACGGATACGGCGATGACGGATGCAAGCGTTGATTCCGGGCTTCGTTCTCGCATATCTGACAATAACGTAGAAACCGTGCACCCTCCTCACCCTTCGGCGTGAACGGAACTTCCCCATGCTTTGGACAAATAATTGTAAGATCGTATTGCTTTTTCATGCGGTACGCTCCCACTATATATTCTAAACCCAACGGAATATAATATCAAGTTAATTAATTTCACAGAGGCATTCAGTTCCCCTGTAAGCAATATTAAATAATAACTTCCGATTTTCAGATAGGTCGCGAACCCGTAGGGGCTGGGTCCCCCAGCCCGTTGCCAATGGAAAATGTGTGAATTTAATATTCAAAGTTGCTTAGGAGGGAACTCCGATTCCCGACAATATGGGTTATCGGAAACCCTCGAAAACCCCCAGTAAAGACGCAAGCCTTACAAAGAACTTTCTTCTCTTACCGACTACCGAGAGTGGAGCGTTAGCGGAACGCCCTGACTGCCGATTGCCAGTCCCTGTAGCAGGGAACTCCGATGCCCGACTCCCTCCTACAGAAAGACTGAACCCCCCTAATTTATAATCTGATTTCCTTGAATTGTTTCGTAGAATTGTGTTATACTACCTATGAAGCCTTATAAGGGCAACAGGTTTGTAGGAAGGAGAAATACAGAATGACCCTTGATTTTCAGAATGTGCTGGATCTGTCTTACGTGGTCGATGAAGATAGCCCCCGCGAGCTGCCGATTGATCCCGCCAAAATTTATGACCAAGCGACGTTGGAAAAAGATGGCTACTTTGAAAGCCGCGTTGACATGTCCGGACACTACTCTACGCACATGGATGCCCCGTGTCTAATGTACCCCGGGGGCGCAACTATCGCAGAGATTCCAAAGGAAAAACTGACCGGCAACGCCGTGCTGATGGATTTTTCCGCGATTAAGAAACCGAAAGATGCCGTGACTGCTGAAGACGTTAAGACATGGATCACCGAAAACGGTGAGATTCCAGAAGGCAGTATTGTCTTTATGCGGACAGGGATGGACAGATTCGTCTATCAAGACAACTTTAACCGTGAATGGATCGGCTTTAGTGAGGATGCCGCTGAACTCCTCGTCGAAAAAGGCATAAAGGTCATTGGGACGGATGCATGTAGCATTGACTCGGTGGCAGGACATCCACCTTTACATGACGGGTTACCCCCTGCACATCTCGTTTTCCTTGGAGCCGGGATCCCACATGTTGAAGATTTGTGCAATTTAAGCCAATTGCCAACCCATTTCTATGTGGTAATTGCACCACTAAAACTGGCACACAGTTCTGGTGCACCGACACGCGTCTTCGCTTTTGTATAGTCATCCATATCCCCTTCCAACGTGATTGTAGCGCGGTATCCCCGTCCGACAACAGAAAAATGATAACCAACATTCCTGAACCGATCTTAGATATGTTACATGAAATTGGTGAGGTAGGTGGAAACGGGACCTATCTTGTCGGTGGATTTGTCCGAGACCTCCTGCTCAAACGACCCAGTCTCGACATTGACGTTGTTGTAGAAGGAGACGCAATTCGAGTTGCAAACGCGATGTGTGAACGGTGGAACGCAACCTTGGAGGTCCATCCGCAGTTTGGCACAGCAACTGTCACGCCCACCGACATTAACCGCCCCAAAGTGGACTTCGTTACGGCGCGGCGTGAAACTTACCAAAGTGCTGGCACGTTACCTACAGTAGCACGGGGTACAATTACAGACGACCTACAAAGACGGGATTTTTCAATTAACGCCTTGGCAATACGCTTAGATATAAGGGGTTTCGGCAGCATCGTTGATAAAACCGGTGGGTTGGCAGACCTTAAAAAAGGGATCGTTCGAGTCCTTCACAAACAGAGTTACAATGATGATCCGACGCGTATTTTTCGCGCTTTTCGGTATGCGGAACGCTACGGTTTTTGTATGCCTGAAACCGATACAGTCCTGATGCAGGAAGCACTCCCGGTATTAGCACAACTTAGCGGAGAACGGATACGCAATGAAATTGACAGAGTACTCCTTGAGAAAAGCGCGCCAGAGATCATAGCGCATCTTACACAACTCGACGTATGGAACACTATCTCTGAAGGGTGGAATACATCGGATACGTTCGCGTCTGATTTTAACAAAGCAGAACAGGCAATAACTTGGGCATCAGTACATCTTACGGATGAAGAATTCCAGCCAGAATTGGTGCGATGGATGGCATTTTTTGGAGCCGACACACCGATATACCAAATTGAAGCACTCAGCTTCAGATTGGTATTAGAACATCAACTGCAACGGCTGATCAGTCGTGCCCAAGCACGAAAGCAGAAGGTTTCACTTGAAAAGGTGACACAGGATGCCTTTTCAAAACTCGGTGTTCCCCTGTCGGATAGCGTATCAGTGAACCAACAGAGTGGAAAATGGTGTGTCATTGATGCAAAGCATAGGGTAACCTACGTATGTGGAGATGGGAATCTTTACCGAATACAAACACCGCTCACTGGTTACAAAGCGTTGGAACAAACACTTGCTATGGTAAAAGAGACAACGAAACCGAGCGAGATTTATCAATTACTAAAACCTTATCCGCCTGAGGCATTAGCACTCGGCTCTGTAGATACAACACTGCCGAAATGGAAGCAAAAAAAGATAACAGATTACCTTTTGGTCTTGCGAAAGATAAAACCTTTTATCACAGGAAACGACCTAATAGCGTTCGGCGAAAAACCGAGCAAGGTTTTTGAAACGAAACTTTGGAAATTGTTTGCCGCACAATTGGACGGAGAAATTACGAAAAAAGAGGAGGCGTATTCCCGGTTGCGGACCTTTGCATAGCAAGATTCGGCTTGCAAGCGGTGCCAAATAAATAATGCCTAATTTCGATCCTTACGAAGCAATTCTTGTCGTTACACAGTTCATCATTCTGTTAACTTTTCATGAATGGGGACACGCTAAATCAGCGGATATGTTAGGGGACCCAACGTCGCGCGATTTGGGACGTATGACGTTGAATCCGGGTGTACATATTGACATCATTGGCACCCTGATACTTCCACTGTTGGGGACGCTTTTCGGGGGTGGTTTCTTTGGTTGGGCAAAACCCGTGCCAGTTAACCCTTACAACCTGAAAAATCCGAGAAGGGACCTAATGCTTATCGCTGCTGCGGGTCCATTTATGAATATCCTTCTCACTTTCGTGATCTTGGGAGCCGTCAAGCTCTTATTAGAATTTTTTAACTTCAATCCGGCTGCATCTCCGCTTCATGCCGAGATTAACAAGCAATTGATCCGTATGGCATTGATTAGCGTCTTTCTCGCGGCGTTTAACATGCTCCCGCTTTTTCCATTAGACGGTTTCAGTGTTGTGAGAGGACTGCTCCCCGCACGTGCAGCGTATCAATTCGAGAAACTGAGCCCGTACGGAATGCCGATTCTGATGTGCCTTATCTTTCTACCGGGTATCTTCGGTATACCCAACTATGTGTTCGGATTCTTGAGCAATATTAGCTTTGAAACCCTAAATCTAATCGCGAAAATCGTGGGTATACGATAGATAAAGAAAACTAAGAAATGCTAACTGAAACAATGCCAACGCATACCTCTACAGACGCAATATATTCCGTGAAATTAGAAGGTTTCGAGGGACCGCTCGACCTGCTCCTTCATCTGATTCAGAAAGAGGAGATGGATATTTACGATATCCAGATTGCACAAATCACGGATCGGTACCTGGAATATGTCAATCTAATGGAGCAATTAGATTTAGATGTAGCCTCCGAATTTCTGGTAATGGCAGCAACGCTTCTTCATATTAAATCGCAAAGTATCCTCCCTCAACTCACGCCAGATGCTGAATACACCATCGGCGATCAAGAGCAACTCGTTAAACAACTTCTGGAGTACAAACAGTTCAAAGAAGCTGCTCAGGTTTTGGATGTTTATGCAGAACAACAAACATTAATCTATAGCAGAAATCCTAAAATACACGAAGATTTAGAGGGTGCGCGTGCCTTTGAAATCAGAGCGACACTGTTCGACCTCCTCACCGCTTTTAAGCATTTGAATGATCGCGTCGAGGAAATAGAGCCCGAAGACGCATACGAAACGGTTGAGGAGGAGACAATAACGGTTGAAGACAAAATCGCTTTTATTGACAGCCGGTTGGAAAGTGAAAATCAATTGCTATTCGATGACCTGTTTCCCTTATCTTCGACCAAAACAGATCGGATTGTAACATTCCTTGCCATTTTAGAACTCATTCGGATAGGAACAATCGTCACTGTACAAACCGACCATTTTGAGAGTATCTATATCGTTAAACAGGAGGACGAGCAGTCTGATCGAGAGATGCCGCCACCTCCGATCGTTGAAAATACTCGTTCGGAAGAACGAAACCCGTAGGAACTTTGTTTATGGATTCTGAATATGTTACCGCTGTCGATCCGACAGAGGAACCCGACCCGATATCAACGCAAAAACCTAAATTAATTTTGGAATCGATTCTGTTTGCCGCGAGCGAACCGATTTCGGTGGAACAGTTTCAAGCCGTGCTGCCGGGATTAGACAAGCGGGCGATCCGAACGGAACTCGACGAACTCCGTCAAGATTATCAAGAAATGAGACGTAGTTTCCACCTTGTCGAAATAGCAAACGGTTATCAAATTTGCACACATCCACAATATTCAGCGTGGATTCAGCAGTTTTATACGCGGCAGGTTCGCGTCAAATTGTCGCCGTCAGCGTTAGAGACACTCGCAATCGTGGCTTACAAGCAACCTGTTACGCGTACCGATGTCGCTGCGCTCCGCGGTGTGAACAGCGACAGCGTACTCAATTCGCTCTTAGAAAAAGGGCTTGTCTGCATCGCCGGTAGAAAAGATGGACGCTCCCTGCTCTTCTCAACCACAGATGAGTTTCTTCAACAATTCGGATTGAAAAACGCTGCCGAGTTGCCTTCACTTGAAGAAATTAATGAACTCCTTAACACATCAAACGGAAACGAGTCCGACCCGAGTGCCCTTCCAATCGCTATGGAGGAAAACGCATAGCAATGAATTACGACGCATGGTTCCAGTGTAGCGAAGGATGTGACGAAACCTATCCGCTTACAGAAGTTATCTATCGCTGCAAAAATTGCGGTGGATTGTTAGAGGTCCAGCACAATATGGATGTCCTGAAACAGCGCAGTGCATCTGAGTGGAAATCCCTCTTTGAACATCGATACATGAGCACGCAATACCCGTATGGTAGCGGTGTCTGGGGGAAAAAGGAAGTCGTTTGCCCGAATATTGACGATGGTAACATTATCTCTATGTATGAGGGTGGCACCAATCTGTTCTGGGCAGAACGTTTTGGCAACCAACTCGGCTTAAGTGACCTATGGATTAAGCAGTGTGGCAACAGCCATACTGGCTCTTTTAAAGATCTGGGGATGACGGTTCTCGTCTCCATGGTCAAACAGATTATGGCTGAGTCGGGAGACCTTCGCGCCGTTATGTGTGCTTCAACAGGTGACACTTCCGCCGCTTTAGCGGCGTATGCTTCTGCAGCAGGTATCCCGGCGGTTATCCTCTTACCAAAAGCAAAAGTTACGCGTGAGCAGCTCATCCAACCTATCGCCAACGGCGCATTGACGCTTTCGCTTGAGACAGATTTCGATGGGTGCATGGAAATCGTTCAAAAACTCTCTGATCGGAAAGATTTCTATCTTGCCAACTCCATTAATTCTCTCCGCATTGAAGGACAGAAAACGATCAGTATTGAGATCGTCCAGCAGTTCGATTGGGAAGTCCCAGATTGGATAATTATTCCGGGGGGTAACCTCGGTAATGTTTCAGCCCTCGGACTCGGCTTCCTAATGATGCTGGAACTCGGTATGATTGATAAACTACCGCGCATCGCCTGCGCCCAAGCCGAACGTGCGAATCCGCTCTACCGAAGCTACCAAACAGGATTCACAGAGTTCAGCGCCATTACAGCACAACCCACACAAGCCACAGCGATTCAGATCGGCAACCCTGTTTCAATCCACCGGGCTATCAGAACCTTACGACGATTTGACGGCATTGTCGATCAAGCTACGGAAGTAGAACTGGCGAATGCTGCGGCAAGAGCCGATAGGACAGGATTGTTCAATTGTCCACATACCGGGGTGGCGTTAGCTGTGTTGATAAAAATGGTGGAGCGAAAACAGATCCTTCCCACGGACCGAGTCATTGTTATTTCTACAGCAAACGGTCTTAAATTCCCAGATTTCAAAGTGGCATATCACGATGTCACCCCGGGTGAACCACCACCTCGCTATCTAAATGTCCCACTCGAATTGGAAGCCGACTATGAAACGGTTTTGAAACAGATTTCCACGCGTCTCGATACCTAATCCGCTCTTACATCGGCTCCCCAACATAAGTTGTAAACTATAAGCATGCTCCATTAAGAGTGATGATTCCATGTATTATAGTAAAGCCCACAATTAAGTTCACACCTCTAATGTGGCGAGGTAGAATTGTGTGTTTCCTAAAGTGTTCACATGTTTTCGGGCTTTACTATAACACATGCTGGGTCTAACAGTATACCTCCTCTACGGATGTAAGAACAAGGGCAGGAATGTTAAGAATTTGCAGTAAATATACCAAATATGGTATAATTTAGATATTGGCTCATAAACATCGCCAAAATTAACAAATAATAGGAGTAAGTGAATGTCAGAACTGTATCAGCCTAAACCTGAACATAAGTTTACCTTTGGATTGTGGACTGTCGGTAATCCCGGACGTGATCCATTTGGTGATGTTGTCAGGCCCCCCTTGAAACCCACATACACTGTCGAAAAATTAAGCGAACTCGGCGCATACGGTGTCAATTTACACGATAATGACCTCGTTCCCTTTGATGCATCAGCCGTTGAACGCGATAACATCGTTAGCGAATTCAAGAAGGCACTCGCCGATCACGGTATGAAAGTGCCGATGGCAACAACGAATCTCTTCTACCACCCAATCTTTAAAGATGGCGCGTTTACCGCGAACGATCCGAAGGTCCGAGCGTTTGCAATCCAGAAAACTTTGAACGCAATTGACCTTGGTGTCGAATTAGGTGCGACTATTTATGTCTTTTGGGGTGGGCGTGAAGGCTCAGAAGTGGATGCCTCTAAAAACGGACCGGATACCGTCAAGTGGAACCGCGAGGCGATGAACTACTTCACGCACTATGTCAAAGACCAAGGGTACGACCTCCGCTTCGCGCTAGAGGCGAAACCGAATGAACCTCGCGGCGACCTCTACTTACCTACGACAGGACACATGCTCCACTTTATTGAAACACTTGACCACCCCGAGATGGTCGGTGTTAACCCCGAATTTGCGCATGAAACGATGGCAGGTTTGAGCTTCATCCACGGGGTCGCACAAGCACATGAAGCCGGCAAACTCTTCCACATTGACCTCAATGACCAGAAGATGAGTCGTTTCGACCAAGACTTGCGTTTCGGGTCTGAAAGCATCAAAAGCGCGTTCTTCCTTGTCAAGTTCCTTGAAGATGTAAATTGGGACGGCAACCGTCATTTTGACGCGCACGCCTATCGTACTGAAGACGAACAAGGGGTCTGGGACTTTGCTGCAGGATGCATGCGGAGTTATCTGATCCTCAAAGAGAAAGCACGCCGTTTCAACGAAGACGCGGAAATCCAGGGAATCCTCGCTGAAATCCAAGCACGCGACCCTGAACTCGAAGCACTCATGGCAAATTACAACGCCGAAAGCGTTGGAAGACTGAGAAAGATAGATTTTGAACCCGATACCCTCGCACAAAAAGGACTCGGATACGAGAAATTGGATCAACTTACATTTGAGGTTTTAATGGGCATCAGGTAAGTCAATTTTTTCCTCCATATTATTTTACAAGTTGGAGCTTCGTTTATGAATACGCTGATTATCGCGGTTTTAAGCTTTGTCGGTTTCATCGTTGCCTATCACACATACGGTAAATGGTTAGCGAGAAAGATTTTCGGATTAGATGCCGAAGCCACGGTACCGAGTCAAGAGCTGCGGGATGATGTCGATTACGTTCCAACGAAAAAAGAGGTTATTTTTGGACACCATTTCACGAGCATCGCTGGTACAGGTCCCATCGTTGGTCCCGCAATTGCAGTCTTTTGGGGATGGCTGCCGGCGTTGCTATGGGTTGTCCTCGGCTCGGTTTTCATCGGGGCTGTCCATGACTTTGGGGCACTTGTTGTATCCCTCCGCAATCGCGGGCAAAGCGTCGGTGAAGTTGCGGGCAGAATGATCGGTCCGCGCGCCAAATTTCTTTTTCTTTTCGTCCTCTTTATGGGATTGACCATCGTTCTTGCCATCTTCGGCTTGGTCATCGCTCTGATTTTCTCCTATTATCCTGAATCCGTCCTATCTGTTTGGGTGGAAATACCACTCGCTGTCGCCATTGGTATCTGGATTTATCGCAGGGGTGGCAATATTCTTATCCCTTCCATTGTCGCGCTTGGTATCATGTACATTGGAATGGCAGTGGGTGCGTACCTGCTACCGATTGATCTCGGACAATGGTTCGGTATCCCACTGCTCGGCCAAACTTATCTGAATGTCGTAGTGATCTGGACACTGGTGCTTTTCGTCTACTGCTTTATCGCCTCAGTACTTCCTGTCTGGACGCTCCTACAACCCCGAGATTTCATCAACAGCCACGAATTGGTATTGGCACTGCTCCTACTGGTGCTTGGACTTGCCGTTGCAGGCTTGACAGGCAGAGCGGATCTGACAGCCTCCGCGCCTGCTGTCGCCTCCGACATTCCGCCCGATGCGCCACCGATTTGGCCCTTCCTGTTTATCACGATTGCGTGTGGTGCCGTTAGCGGTTTCCACTGCATGGTGAGTTCTGGGACTTCCAGCAAACAGGTTGAATCCGAGAGCGACGCGCAATACGTAGGATACGGTGCAATGCTCCTTGAGGGTGGACTTGCGGTGATTGTCATTCTTGCTTGCTGTGCTGGTATCGGTATGGGGATTTTTAACAGAACGGGTACCGGTGCAACCTATAGATTTGAACCCATCGTCAAGGCGGAGAGTGCTACGCCTGTTACCAATCAAGACGCCTGGAAAACCCGCTATGCAACAAGCACGACGGTAACAAATCCTGATGGCACGACACGTGTGGTTGGCGGTTGGGCAAGCCACAATCTCAAAGCGAAGGTGAGTGCGTTTGTCGATGGCGGTGGAAATTTCCTTGCGTCCCTCGGTATTCCACTTAAGATGGGCATTGCGATTATGGCGGTACTCGTTGCGAGTTTCGCTGCAACAACGTTAGATACAGCGACGCGACTTCAACGCTATGTTATCTTTGAACTGGCGCAAACGGTTAACATCAAGCCTTTGACGAACCGTTACATCGCGACAGCGTTTGCGTTAGTGCTCGCTGCTGCGGTTGCGCTGCTACAGGGACCCAGTGGTCCCGGCAGTGGCGGTTTGACGCTCTGGCCCCTATTCGGAGCAACGAATCAGCTTTTAGCCGGATTAGCCTTTATGGTCATCGTCTTCTATCTCCTCCGTCGTAACAAACCGATCTGGTTCGCTGTCCTTCCGATGATCGTCATGCTCATCATGCCTGCGTGGGCAATGCTACACCAGATGTTCAACCTTGAGACGGGGTGGCTGTTCACAGGTAAATATTTGCTCTTCGGGTTCGGTGTCGTTGTCGAGGCACTACAGATTTGGATGATCGCCGAAGGTGTTATCGCATGGCGAAACGCCCGTGGAAATTACCCAGAACTTCCCCCGTTAGCAACCGCTGCCACCGAAGGTAAAGCGTAAAATACTGAAAACTCAACGCAGGATTAAACCGTTAAATCGTAGGAAAATGTAACGATGAAAAATACAAACAGACAACATAGATTAGAACAACTTCGACACCGTGAATCAGAAGGAACATTGACAGAAAAAGAACAACTAGAACTTTTAGCCATCTTCGCTGAATTAGACGCTGAAGAAGCGGAAGCATTGAAACCAGCGAAAGAAAAAAGTCAAAAATTGCAGGAAGAGAAAGCAGAACTTGAGAAAACTGCTTCGCAATTGCAAGATATTGTTACCGAGCACAAGCAGCTGCTAACTGATGCTCGTGTATATCTGACGCAACTTCAATCAAAACGCGCACGACTCGCTAATAAGTATTACCGCCTCACTGGTCAAAATCTCTCAAAAGGATACATTGAAACAAAGTGACAGAATGAATGCATCACAGCGAGAGAGAATCCGTCAGTTAGTTCCACCCCTGAGCTTACCGGTTAAACTCAAAAACTATGAGGAAACCTTCACTTTTTGCTTGGACACAGGGGTTATAGCCGTTGACGCGGAGAAGCATTCCTACGGTACAATCCGTTCTGAGTCGGCACTCGGTCAGTTGCTACAACAAGAGGAAGCCGTTGAACCCGATCCAAGCGATGTTGGGATATTGGGGAAATATAGCACAAATCAGTTACGAACACCTTGCGATTATCCTCTGGTACCGATGGATTTCATGCTTGTGAACTATAAATATCCCAAGCGCGACGGTTTTTTAGGGCATAATTTCTTTTCCAAGTATTCAGTCTTTATTGATTTCACTCAAGGCGAGATCCATCTTCACCGACATAGCTGATAGTAGAAAGAACAAGATGGCTAATAGGATTAAACACGCTTCTTTGATAATAATAGCATGCGTTTTGTTGGCGGTACCCATGTCCTTTGCAGAGACTCCAGAACCCTATAAACTGGACAATGGACTGACTGTTATCCTACGCCCCATACCTACAGTAAATAAGGTTGCTTTCGTGGTCTTGTTCAGCTTGGGCAGCGACCATGACCCAGTCGGTAAATCTGGGACGGCGCATCTACTCGAACACCTCTACGTCACCGCTGCTGCAGGAGACACACCCGCAAGGGACGCCAAGCAGTTCATGGAACGCTACCCCGCAGGTTGGAATGCACAAACAGGTTTGGATTTCACTGTTATCGGTGGCGTTGTTGAAGCTGAGCAATTTGGAGAGGAATTGAAGGATGTTGCTGCACGCATGAACGACCTGCGTATTACCGAAGCAGACATCGCGCGTGAAGTGCCGCGCGTTGTGTTAGAATTGGAAAGCATGTATGGTGGGTCTCCATGGTTAGCGGGGTTAAATCATACCCGCGCTCAGGTGTACCCTATGCCGCAAGGTGGACAACACGGTGGTGTTCCTGCACACGTCGAGACAATCACACTTGATGAATCACAGCAATTTTGGAGGGACTACTATAAACCGAACAACGCCATTCTTATTATCGCAGGCAAGTTCGACGTTACCGAAGCACGGAAGTCCATCGCTGAAAACTTCAATCAAATTCCGCCCGGCAAACGCCCACCAACAAAACCTCCTACCCCCGAAGCAAAAACCGGCGGCGTTCACCGAGTCAATGTAAAACCTATGCTGAAAAATGCGACAGGTGTTGCTGCTATCGGATATGCCGCGCCCGCCATAGAGAGCAAGGAATATGCCCCATTTCTCATAGTCGTCTCACGTCTGTTGTCAAGTGTAAAGTTCACATTTCAAGTAGGTAAAGTCCAACCTATCTACTACGCGCCGTTGATGGATTCGACAACCATTGCCCTTCAGGCTGAACTCTCGGATCCAAACGACACTGAATCTGTATTGAACCAACTCGATCAACACTGGCACACTGCATTAACATCAAAACTTACACCGCAGGACAAACAGCAAACACGCAACACTATTACGGGATTGCTTGGCACAGTTGATAATCCAATCTTCTGGTCGGGTCAAGATTTGTACGGCTTCGCTTTTATCGTCGGTCAGCAGTATCAATTGCAGATAGATAGCAAAGCACTCAGCGATGCAGTTCAGCGCGTAACGGATGCGGACCTCCAACGCTTGGCGACAAGCATATTCGCTCCAGAAAAACGGGCAACGGTAATCATTGCATTAGAAAAGTAAAGCCTCCATATTTTCCCTTCTACGCACCAAGTTTTAAGCCAAACTCAACTTAGTCCTGATTGTGTTTTTCCAGTTCATCCAATTGCATCACAGCATTCTCTGCAAGAAAGATGTTCCCTGTAGATTTAGCAATATCCAGTGCTTTGTAGAAATCTTTTCGGGCGCTCTCAAGATCACCCTTTAAACTTTTTGCAATTCCGCGATCGTGATAGGCTGCGGCAAAGTCGGATTGGCAACGGATAACCTCACTGAAATCAGCGATAGCGGCATCATAACGCCCCATTTCACCGTTTGCAATACCTCGATTGTAGTAAGCAATGATAAGATTCGGGTCAAGGCGGATAGCCATATCATAGTCGGATATCTCTCCTTTTCCTTCCGTAGTAACGCTATGCTGGAAGTTTCTCAACCGCCTCAAAGAAATCGGCGTTGGATGCGCTGAATCCGTACTGTTGTTCCACTTCCCGAATGGCGATCTCTGTCGTGAACAGGTTATCGTAGGTATCGGGAAACTCGACGCCAGTCGTTGCATCACGAAACAGGATAATATTATAGCCGTACCGTGCCATCGAACGGATACCGTAGTCCCTACCCAACACACACCAATTCGTCGCAAAACCCGCGAAGAGCAGATGTAAGATACCCCGTTCCTCCAAGAGTTCGTGTAACTGCTGTCCGGTTGCGATGACGAAATCTTCAGGTTTCACATCAATCGCAGGGGAGACAGCAAGCTGCGAGGCGAGTTTGTTCCAATGGATGTCGATACTGGGGGGCTGACTTCGGGGACCACGATAAACAGCGTAGTCCCCCTGCCGACTTCGGAAATCGGCAGGGGGCCACGCCGAAGGCGTAGAGGGTTCAGGTGGTTTGTGCCGCTTGAGTTGCGGATACGCCTCCGCTACCGACGGAGAAGGCGCATGAACAATCGTCAAGCCCGCGCGCCGCGCGGCATCTATCACAGGGACAACACACTCCTTCGTTACCTGTGCGGCGCGTTCTATCCAACTTTCAATGAAATGCACGTTCCATAAATCGACGAGTACCAAAGCGGTCGCCTCAACGGGTAAGGGCATCTCAATTTCACGACGGATGAAAGCGGTTTCACGGCACGGCACATCTGCCGGTGTGCTATCCTGAAAGTAGCGGACACGTAAATTTAACATTTTACTGTGGCTCCTGAAACAGCGATGCGTCGAGTTCTGCGTTCAACATAACGCTGCTGATCCGAGTTTCAGTGAAGAGTTCACCCTCTACATACTGCTGAATATGGTGCGGCATTTTGACACCATCTACATCGCGATAATCGTCCAAAAGTGTCTCTTTGTTGACGACAACGCCCTGCTCTGTCTCACGGAATCCCATTTTCACGATAAGGTGTGTCTCTGCACTGATGAACACTTTGAGGACTTCACCTGAAGGCTGTGGAACAAGCACAACTGCAGCAGGTTTTCCCATGACCTCTTCCGTGCCAGCGTATTGGAGTGAACTACCGTCCTGCATAATACCCGCCAGCAGCCAAATCGGTTCCCTGAACATACCATCTTTCAGAGAAGCCGTCATTTCAGGAGGTAAAGGTTGCGGTCCCATTGGTGTCAACGCGAACCCAGAAGTCCCATCAAAGGCGTAACTCATTTCGCCCTGAGGCATCTTGATATCCTGTCGGAGTTTGTCTGGATAAACCTGATATCCCTTTACATCAATGTTCATCTGCCCCATTGGTGAATTGGCTGTAGCACGTCCTTCGACAACAATGTTTTGGACGGCTTTCAATTTCTCAAGTCCGCCATAAGCCTCGACTGCAGCAGCGATGACTTCTTTGGCTTTCGCCATATCGCCTTCACTCGCCTCAGGCATCGGTTCCGGTGGGGGCGGCGGTGCCGGTTGCTCTATCTCAATCTCGTTAACCTCGCCGAATTCGTCAAGCGGTCGGTCGAAATTGGCTTTGTTCCCGACGGTCACAATCGTGAGTCCGTCTGGATCGAGATACTTCTGTGCGACCATCTGCACATCCGCTGCCGTGACCTTGGCGATGTTATCCGTAAAGGTTTCAAGAAAATCTGGGGCATACCCGCGATAATCGAGCATCATCTGTTGGAAAGCAATCTGCGAACTGCTCTCAAACCCAAAGACAAACGAATTGATGAGCGAATCTTTGGTGCGCTGCAGCTCCGCTTCCGGGACAGGTGCGTCGCGCAGCCCTTTGACGACATCAATAATGATCGAAATCGCCTCTGCCGTTTTCTCGGTACGGGTCTGTGAATATGCAAACCACTCCCCTGGATTCGTGTAGTAATTCGTCGGCATGATGCTCCCTACCATGTAGGCGAGACCGTGCTTCTCGCGTACCTCCCTCATAAGGCGAGACGTGAATCCCCCTTCACCGAGAATATCGTTCATGACGCGGAGCGCGAAATAGTCCGGGAAATCGGGTGCGCGTTTGATGCCGAAATGTCCGATTAACATCACTGACTGCGGGAGATCTTTGAAGATATAATTAACGGACGGTTCCGCGCTTCCATCCACAGTTGGAACATCAGGAAACGCAATCTCTGTGGCTTCCCAACCTTCAAAAACTTTCTCCAATTGCGCGATTAAGGTTTCCGTTTCAAAATCGCCGGTAATCGCGAGCATCATGTTATTGGGATGGTAATATTTCGCATGGAACGCTTTGAGATCATCAACGGTAATGCTTTCTATGCCCTCCATGTCAGTATACCACCCGAACGGATGATCGGTACCATAGAGCAGCGCAGAGAAATTGCGCCATGCGAGCTGGATAGGATTATCATTGCGGCGACGAATGCGCTCGATCGACTGTTGTTTACGGAGTTCCAATTTGTCTTCGCGAAACGCAGGATTCCGTAGCACATCGGCAAAAATTTCTAAACCTTTTTCGATGTCTTCTGCGAGTGTTGAGAGGTTAATTGTACCGTACTCGCGGGACATACCGACTTCAACGGAAGCCGCCATAGATTCCAATTCCTCGTTCAACGCGTCGGGTTCACGAGACATCGTACCGCCGGTCCGCATAACAGAGGAGAATATGGATGCCAAACCCACTTTATCCGCTGGATCGTAGATGTCACCGGTTTTGATTAAACCGTTGATGTTGAAAAGGGGTAACTCGCGGTCCTCAATGAGGTAGAGCGTCATCCCGTTTGAGAGTTTTCGTTTCTCTGGAACAGGGGGTTTAAACTCAATCGGTTCATAGGTCAGTTCTTCGTGAGGTTTCGCGAATGTAGACGGGACGCTCCACATAGCGAGACAAGCGACCAGTGTCGCGATGATAAGTCCAGTAAAGGTTCGTTTCATCATTATTCGCTGCCCTCCGTATCTTCATAGGCGGGTGCAGCTGCCTCTTTCTTAACAAGTGTACCGACGGTGCGGTTGCTTTTTGTGAAATAGGTTTTTGCGACTCTCATGATGTCCTCTGGCGTAACCTTATAGATGTTCTCTCGCCAATCCAGGATATAACGCCAAGTACCAGCGATCCCTTCATAGAAAGCGAGCTGCTGTGCCATGCCTGCGTTTGAACTGAGGTTCCGGATGAAACTGGCATCCACCTGTTTGAGAATCCGTTTAAATTCTTTCTCCGCAACAGGTTCAGTCTTAAGCCTTTCGAGTTCGGCGTAAATCGCTTCTTCAACGTCGGCGGTTGTGTTCGGAGACCGCGGCGTGGCATTTATAACAAAAAGATTATCGTAGCGCGCCCCCGGATATCCGTTTATTGAGTTGACAGAGACAGCTATCGCTTTCTCTCTGATATTTTTGTAAAATCGAGAGGTACGCCCATCGGAAAGGATCGCACTGATAAAATCAAGTACATAATCGTCAAAATGTGGGATTGTCGGTTTATGGTAGCCAATCATGAGTTGCGGCTCGGCATCAAATTCGACTTCAACACGCCGCTCGCCTTCCTGTGGAAGTTCCTCAGTCGTGACTTCCGGTGGGAGCGGTTGCGATGGTATATCACCGAAGTGCTTCTCAATCAGCGCGATTGTGTTATCTATGTCAATATTCCCGACAATGACCATGACGGAGTTATTTGGCGCATAATGGATGCGGAAAAATTCTTCTGCTTTGCGCCGATTTAGCATGGCAATATCCGAGGGCCAGCCGATAATCGGTATCCCGTAAGGGTGTGCAGTAAAAGCAGCCGCCATAAACTGTTCATAGAGTTTACCACCTGGGCGGGTGTCCACACGCATTCGGCGTTCCTCTTTGACAGCCTCGCGTTCGACATAAAATTCGCGTAGGACCGCGTTTTTCAGTCGATCCGACTCCAGTGTTGCCCACAACTCTAACTTGTTAGAAGGCAATTCAACTATGTAAATTGTATAATCAACAGAGGTGCCAGCATTAAATCCCGTGCTACCGTGCTGTGTGTAAATTTCGGTATATTCGCCGGTGACGATCCACTCCTTGGCGAGTTCCTGTTGTGCTTTGAGAGCCTCTTCCAATTCGGCAATTTTAGCGGCATCTGCTCTTGGACCCTTTGCACGCTCCATGTCGAGCGCATCGCCGATCCGATCAATTTCAGCAAGCACTACTTTTTCTTTTTCATAGTCTTTGGTGCCGATTGTTTTCGTGCCTTTGAACAACATGTGCTCAAGCATGTGTGCAATACCGCGTGAATCATCTGATTCGTCTACGGAACCGGCTCTAAAGAGGATATACGGGGCGACTGTCGGAGAGGTGTCGCGTTTAATCATTAACAACTTCAGACCGTTAGGGAAAATATGCTCCACCACCCGGTCCGAGAGATCCTGTGCTGATGCCATCCCGTGCAAAGCAACGAGAAAAAAAATCAGCAAATAACGTATCTGTTTCATTCTGTTATTGCGGCACTTGTTCTCAACGGAGGATCCCGGGTTGAGCAATGCCGTTTCCTTTCTATTGAAGTTATCAGTCGTCAGTCGTCAGTCGTCAGCCATCAGTCAATAGGACTCCCTTACAATAGAGGTTTACTGAGAGTTCTTCAAGGTAGACTGCTTGTTACAAGCCACCCCTTTAACAGATAACTGATGACTGACGGTTGACAGCCATTTATTCTTTCTCAACATCACCGAGTAATCCAACAAGGGCAAATCTGATATGAGACGAAAGAGCGGAATTCTCTGCTCGGAGGTCTGCACCTTCTTCGTCTGGGTACATGACATGTGCCGCGACAGCGCGCTTGACCCAACGTTCTGCCCTGTCATCGTAAGGAATATATTTTTCCTTCGGTGCCGTGCATGCCGGGCACTCTTCGGGTGGACTATCCGCTTCCTTCCACAAATAGCCACAAGCTACACAAACAAACATTGCAAAGTCCTTTCTCTGTTCCGCAAGAAGATTAACATTTAATCCTTGGGAAATCGAAGTTACAGATTTTGAAATTTACGATTAACTACTATATTTTAGCAGATTATATTTTGAGATACAAGAATTAAATGCGAGATTTTATGCGAAGATGCGTTGGATAAATTGAAGTCTAAGATCCATTATACTTCATTTATCGAACTCAGCTTATTCTAAGGACTCGATATGCTATCCAGCGGACTGTTCCGTTGACTGTGTTTTCAATTCAGTAATTTGGTCACGTAAAGCAGCGGCTTCCTCATAATCAAGGTCCAATGCAGCTTTTCGCATCCGTCGCGTTAAGTCTGTAATTACGGCTTCAATATCTTGCGGTTCAATAGCCTCCGGAACGATAGTCGGTTTGTCAGGTTTATCGGTCTTATAGTCTTCACTCGATTCCGCAATAAGTTCCTGAATTGCCTTTTCAATCGTCGCAGGCGTGATATTGTTATCGGTGTTATACTGAAGTTGAATCTCGCGTCGGCGGTGCGTTTCCTTGATCGCTTCTCCCATCGCTTCTGTAACGTCATCTCCGTACAAAAGCACCTCACCATCAACATTTCGTGCAGCACGTCCAGCAGTTTGAACGAGTGACCTAACAGAACGGAGAAAACCAGGTCGGTCCGCATCTAAAATTGCAACGAGAGAGACTTCAGGGAGGTCAAGCCCTTCACGAAGTAGGTTGATACCGACAAGCACATCAAAAACACCTTCGCGGAGCTCGCGTAAAATACGGGCGCGGTCAAACACATCAATCTCAGAATGCATATAATCGGCACGGATACCCGCTTCAGTCAAATACTCGGTTAAGTCTTCAGCCATCCGTTTGGTAAGCGTCGTGACAAGGACACGCTGTTTGTGCCTGACGCGTTCTTGGATTTTACCGATGAGATGGTCTATCTGCCCTCTCACAGGATGTATCGTAATTTCAGGGTCGATGAGTCCAGTAGGACGGATAATCTGTTCGACAATTTGTGCGCTGTTTTCCATTTCATAGGGACCCGGTGTTGCGGAGACAAAGACAACTTGATTGACACGCCCTTCAACCTCGTCGAAACGGAGCGGACGATTGTCTAATGCGGAGGGCAGACGGAAGCCGTACTTGACAAGCGTCTCCTTTCGCGAACGGTCCCCTCGGTACATACCTCGCAGCTGCGGAATCGTTACGTGGGACTCATCAATGAACAGGAGAAAATCATCGGGAAAGTAGTGCATCAAACAGTATGGCGGATCTCCGGGTTGCAATCCTGAGAGATGCCGTGAGTAGTTCTCAATACCGGAGCAGTAGCCTACCTCTCGCAGCATCTCCAAATCGAAACGGGTTCGCTGCTCAATCCGTTGCGCTTCCAATAATTTATTCTCTTTTTCAAAAGCCAGAATTTGGTCTTGAAGCTCAAGTTCAATATTAATCAATGCCTGATCAAAGATTTCACCGTCGGTCATGAAATGCTTAGCAGGATAAATCTCGAGAAAATCTCGTTGTGCCAATACTTCCCCGGTTGTGGTATCAATTTCGCTAATCCGATCAATCTCATCGCCGAAAAGCTCAATACGATAAGCATTCTCACTATAAGCAGGAAACACTTCAACGACATCACCGCGAGCGCGGAACACGCCTTGCCAGAACTCAACATCGTTGCGGACATACTGAATATCGACCAACGCGCGTAGGAGTGCATCGCGCCGAACGACATCCCCGACGGCTATCTGAACTCTCTGATTTTCAAATTCATCGGGCGATCCGAGACCGTACAGGCAGGAAACACTCGCAACAACGATAACGTCACGACGCGATATTAAGGATGCTGTTGAGGCGAGCCGCATCCGTGTAATCTCTTCGTTAATACGGACATCCTTTTCAATAAAGGTATCCGTCGATGGAATGTATGCCTCCGGCTGATAGTACTCATAATCGCTGACGAAATAGTGGACGGCGTTATTGGGGAAAAAAGTTCGGAATTCGTTGTAAAGTTGGGCAGCGAGTGTTTTATTTGGTGAGATGACGAGTGTCGGTAACTGGACGTTTTGAATCAGGTTCGCCATTGTGTAGGTTTTTCCGGAACCCGTCACACCGAGGAGCGTCTGTGCTTTGTCTCCACGTTGGAGACCCTCTGTGAGTTCATCAATGGCTTGCGGTTGGTCTCCTTGCGGTGTAAAGTCTGAGATTAGTTCAAATTGTAAGTCTTCCAGTTCGGAGTCGTCATCTTCTGGCTCATCAATCTTTGTCAGCAATTCCCAATTCTCTCTCATCTTGGCGGCTGGCTCCTTGTCAAGTTTTCAATTGCCCCTGCAATATGGGGTTGCAGGCAGTGCTTTACATCAAGGCTACAAGAAATTTGTATGGTATGTGGTAGGTTTTATATAGTACTGGTATTTCTCAAAAGTACTCGGAAGCCACTATTTATCAATGGTTTCTCAGTACGAGGTTTTGAAAATGCTAAAAAATGCTAATTGATAGACCCCCATTTTGTGAAAAAAACACCTTGTTTTCAATACAAAATAGAATGAAATCGTCCATTAAATGGGTTTTTCGTAGGTATTTCGTGTTGATGTTATTAGGTTTAGCGGAATTAGAAAACTTTTACTCATGCAAAATATGTGTGCGTTTGTTTTCACGAAGTCAATGGTCATAGGGGTAAAAAGTTTCATTTGCACTTATTTTTTACATGAACCGAACAATTGTGAGAAATCCCAGCATCGTATTTATGCATTTTAGGTACCTCTTGGCTCTTTGCAGGCTGCATTGTCTGCGCAATCCGCAGTTCAAAAATTGATTCCGCCACTTTTCCCACAATAAGGACATCTACTGATATTGAATCATATCATAGATGCGTCCATTTGTCAATTTCGATTTTGTGGAGCAGTCAGCATCGCAGATTGTCGCGGATTATCGCAGATGACGCGGATTATACCTTCGCATATCCTAAATTTTCTTTTTAAAAATCGGCTTTAACTGTTGTTTATCTTGCTGTGTATTTCACTGAGCTAACGTTCTGCGTCACAGATACCGATGCGTAATGGAAGTTAGAATCCGCGTTAATCTGCGCAATCCGCGATTCAGACATTTTCCGTTTCACTGCGGCGATGTCTTCTGGTAGTTTAACATTATATTTCTACTCAAAGTCGGCAGTGCTTTATATGCCCAGTTGAACGGATTCGTACTTTTAGGGTAAATGGCTCCCGCTGCCGGTCTGGGACCAGAAATCTTCGGCGATCTGTTGGTGTTTCTGATGCAGCCAAAAATGAATTCGTCTTAGAATTCGAGGCAATCCTTTTTGCGGCAAGTTTTCCGCTTCCCAACTTGCCATTTGCCTCCGTAGGGAAACATCAATTGGGTTTTCAACCGCAATATCTACTTGATGGCAGGCTTGTATTAGTTTACGGTCATCTGTTGCAAGGATGTTAGCATTATGAGTGCGCGTTGCTTGCACCAAAACTGCATCGGTGATGTCAATTTCTAAGGTGTCGGCAATCTGCATCGCAGCGAGGGTTATCGGCAAATCTACCTCAATAATTTCTATAGGTCCTGCGGAAAATTGGGAAAGTTGTTGTGAGATAAGGTTGGCATCTACAGCATAAACCTTTGTGAGAACCGCCTTTGCTTCAAGCAGTGTAAGCGTTGTCGTGAACCAATTGGCGTGGTCTCGGATAAACGACTCACACGCGGCGGATGCGGGATGGTCGTCAAGCAGGGAGTAGACAATAAGCATCGCGTCTAACCCACGCGACGCGAATTGATCAGAAGATAAGATCATCACCGCTCACCTCGGACAAGTCCAATGCTGAAGGTTTCCCTATTTTGAGCTTCTCGGCATAAATCTCGTCCCACGTCTGGGCAATGTAGGGACGGATTAGAATGCCATCGTCTACCCTCTCGATCACGACCCCCGATTCCAATCCTAATTCTTTTACCCAGTCGAGGGGCAATTTGATTTTATGATCAGTTTCCAATGTGAGCGTTTTCATGGTATCCACCTCTTCCTACAAGTAGTTGAGAAAAGTATACCATAACTTGCATTGATTATCAATTGTTTCATTGGGAAATTTCTAATGGGTAGGGTTAGGGGTTGGCGTTTTCTTATTATCTGAATCGCGGATTATCACGGATTACGCGGATGACACGGATTTTTGTCCTTGTGCATGTGAAGTTTACTTTCCATAAAAGAGGTTTCAATTGCGTATCGGGCGGTTGGGTTGTGATAGAATCAATCTTTTGTAGTTTAAACTTTTCTCACCGAAATTGATTAATAAACCGACTTCCAGTCGATATGCCTTCAAATAATTTAGGAGTTGTGCTTTGTGTACATCTTCTAATTCTGTGATAGCCTTTAATTCCACTAACACTTTGCCTGCTACTATGAAATCTGCTCTACGTGTCCCAATACGTTTCGGAAAATCTTTATAAAAAATATCCTGCTCAATTTCACGTGCGAACTCCAAACCGACTTTTCTCATCTCAATTGCCAATGCGCGTTGATAAATTACCTCTTGGAAACCGTTCCCGAAATACTTGTGGACTTCAAATGCTGCGCCGATGATCTTCTGGGTTATATCTTTATGTTTCAGGTTGTTGTTCATTTATTTCCGGTATCCTTTTATATTTCTGAATCGCGGATTGTCGCGGATTACCTTTTTCGTCTGAATCGCGGATTATCACGGATTACGCAGATTTCGCGGATTATACTTTCGTACATCCCAAATTTTCTTTGAAAAATCGGCTGGAACTGTTGTTTATCTTGTTGTGTATTTCACTGGGCTAACGTTCTGCATCACAGATAACGGTGTGTAACAGAAGTTAAAATCCGTGTTAATCCGTGTCATCAGCGTAATCCGCGATTCAGACGTTCCCCTCCACAATCGCAATTTTCTTCTCTGTTAAGTTATACAATTCGGACATCAGAGTATCAATCTCATTTTCAAGTATAAGTCTCGTATTGGTTTGTGTTTTGGTGAGGGTTATATTGTATTTTCAGGGTTCTTTGTTGCCTGAATCACGGATTATCGCGGATTACGCAGATTTCGCGGATTATTGACTTTGGTATCATCAAGTTGTATTTTCATGTCTGCTAATATAGGGTGTTGACGCGCCCGTAGGTTATGCCGATACGATGCTCTTAAAATCCGCGTTAATCCGTGTCATCAGCGTAATCCGCGATTCAGACACGCCCCTCCACAATCGCAATCTCATCTTCCGTTAAATTATACAATGCATACACCAGTTTATCAATCTCATCTTCAAGGTCGGAGGTGTCCGAATCGGGGTCGGTGTGTTTGGCATCAAAAATCTGCTCAACTAAGGTGATAAAAGACTGTTTTTGCGAAGCAGGAATCCTGACGACAGGCAGTTTCTCTAAAGCGTGTTTGTTATACTGATACCCTTTTGCGCCGAGAACAGTACCACCACAGTACCGTTTATAAGCAAATGTCATCAATGTGGAACTTAGCAATCCCACCAGGATTTTTAAATCGCTCCCTGTAATCATAAAACAAGTTTTATCTAAAAAAAACTCCCCGCTGTCATAGAAAAAGTTTGCAGAATGGGTTGTTTCAGGATAAACGATCTTTTTATTATCAAATTCTGAATAGTAAGCACAAGCCCTGAGATTCCACCAATTTACACCTTGGTCGTCTCTATCAAATAGTCCTTTACCTCTTGTTCTTATTTTCCCTGATTCCATCTGTTTTCCTACGGCCTCAAGGTGATTGTAGATGGCAGGATACTTTTCTGAAATATCAAGATCATAACCAGTGGCGAGTATATAAAATCCCGATTGCTGGACATGGTAGCGTTTGACATCTCGTCCGCGCAGAAGCGGTTTGATGATTTCAGCAGATTTTGAGTCTTGCGCTATGAGTTGTTCGCGCTTTGCCTCGTCTATGATGAATGCTTCATTACAACCTGTTACAATTCCACGATAGATTTTTATATCCCAGTCTTTAAGGGGAACACCGATGTTCTCTATTTGCCGTTTCAAGTTAAGTTCACGGGATGAGAGTATTGCCCACGGTTCACCTATATCGGGTGTTTCCATAGTTGCGCCATGGTCAATCAGATATTGAGCAATATTGCCTGTTTGTCTGTCAAAGTCCGCACTGATAGATACACCGCTGAAGGTATCAGAAACATCAGTGACAGTATTTTGGAATAGCAGAATATTCGTGTCTACTGCCGCATCAAACACATCCGGTCCCATATCCAGCAATTGAATCGGTTGGGTGTGTTGAATAAAATAATCTCTCAACTTTTTTCCATACCCAGCGCGCATCCATTTGTTAGAAGTAATAAAGCAGACATGTCCATTATTTTTTGAAAGTTTATGCGCTTTTTCATAGAACAAACAGTAAATATCGCCTGTGCGAACGAAGGTATCAAAACCTTTATCTTGATAGAGTTTTCCGAGCCTCCCACCGTCCTTTTGTAGTTGAATATAAGGCGGATTGCCAATCACTACATCAAATCCTTCTGTGACTCCGAACATCCATTCCGAGTCAAACCAATCGGCAGTGGCGTTTTGGTCGTAGGGATCCCAACAGGCAATCCTTTCAGCATCAGTGTCGGACATGCCGAAGTGCTGTAGTTCGGTTGCTAATTCTGCTCGCAACTCTTCGTCCTTAAGCTTGCATGCGCGTTTGCGTTGGCGAGTGGTGGCGTGGAAATGTTGTTCGCGATTGTCGCGCAGTGCCTGTTCCAAATCTCGCGCTGTGTTGCTCGTCAACGTTCCTTGTGCCTTGAGACCTATGAGTGTGTTTGCTGCAATAAACCGCGTCTCCAAATTCGGTAACGGTTTGATACCGAAATTCGCTGTGTGCTGCGCCGGTGCCTGCTCAATTGCGAGGGATATGAAAAAGCGGAGTTTAGCGATTTGGCACGCCACGGGTTGGATGTCTACACCGAAGATGCTGTTTTGAATCAGGTATAACTTGCGTCCGAAGTCCGAATCTCGGTAACGCTTGAAGGTCTCATCAATTTCAACGAGTTCTTCACGGCGTGCCTCGTCATCCTGCGTATCAAAAGCGATTTCAGCGCGTTGGACCGCGCGTTCCTTCTGTAATTGTTCCCATCGGGTGTTATCTGGGTCAAGCCGCCGCAGCGCAAGCGTGAGTTTGTGGAGCATCCCCACAGGGAACGCCCCAGAACCGACAGCGGGATCCAGTATCTTCAGTTCAGAAATTGCTCGGACGATTCCATCCGTCTCGGCATCGTCAAACCATTCATTGGCATCGTCAAAGGCTTGTGCATAGTCGAGGAGGTAGTGTAACCGCTCATCCCAGAGTTTCGCGTCGCCATCGGTTGGGTCGCATTTTTGGGACAACGTAGCGACTAACGCCTCTTCCACCATATAGTCGACAATCGCGCGTGGGGTATAGTAGGAACCCGTCTGTTTGCGTACGGTTGCACCGGTTTCTGGGTTGTAGGCGGCGAGTAGATTTTCAAACACCCTACCGAGCAGTTCAGGATCCAACGCGACTTCCTGCTCTATCGGTGTGTTCTCTTCAACGGTGAATTTGTAATGCTCAAGTAGCGGGATCAATCCTTGCTGTGCATCAAAAAAGAGGCGGTTCGGGATGGATAACTTATGGTACTGATTATCAGAAAAGCAGTCGATTCGGTAACTCTCATTACCTGTCGCTTCCCAACTATCCAGACAATCGAACAACCCACCGTTGATGAAGGGGGTTTTGCCGAACAGTTCCAATAGTTTATCAGGATCGCCCATCTGATCTTTGTAGCGGTAGCGTGAGAAATCCCGATTTGTAGCGTAGCCGACAGTGCTAAACTTTCGCTTGTCTATCTCGGTGTTTAGTGTAGCGAAAAAGAGGTTTTGTAGGACGGCACGGTAATAGGCATCGCCGTTATCAAAGTCAGTCTCTTTGAGTAGGTTTTGGATTTGGGCTTTGTTGAACAACGCATCTGCTACCAACCCTTTTTCCTTGATAAACCAGATAAAGAGTAGGCGCGTGATGAGTCGTATCACATGCTCTTCCGGTTTTATGACACGGTTTTCGTCTGTAGGGAACGTTGCTGTCTCTACTGCCCATTCATACCACGCGAAGAGTTTCCGATAGAATTGCTTGTTGAGTGCTTCGGTATCGAGTTTAGCGAGCCATGCTGCGAGTAATCCGTCGAAGTTTTTCGGTTTTTTGTTGGCATCCATCCAGTTCGCGCATGCTTCCAATGAGAGTTCGGAGAGGATGTCGAGATGTGCGCGGTGCGGATTGTTGAGGCGGATGTCTTTGATGAGCGTGACCTGTCCTAACACATCACGAGTCTCGTCTGTTTTGTGTGGACGGCGATCGGTAAACCCTATCGTCAGTCGATTTCCAGCGCGGAATAAGACGACGGTGGGTGCTAAGAATCGCTTGTTGATCTCTCGTGTAAATTCAGCGTATCTGGTACGGGAGTAGGTGTTATCTTTTAGTACAACTGCACAGAACAGGAAGCTGTCGGTATTTGCCTTGTCGAAAGCGTCTGCCTCGAAAAGTTGCTGCTGGATATCGTCAGCGACTTCATCGCTTGTGAATTGGAAAATGAGTTGCACGGATTCAGCGTTGTTGCGGAATTCCTGTTCAGTTTTGGTGTTTGGAGTCACGGGTGGGAATTCTTGAAAAAAGTCGTGGACGGTGCCGGAGAGTTCAAGTATGCGTTCACTACGATAGCCTATCGTTGCTAAGAGGTCTTTCGATTTTTCTAAGAAGTCGCCGATGGGGATTGCTGCTAAGGCGGATTTGATTGCTGCTTTGTTCATGTGCTATCTGATTTCTTTTCTGAAACCTACACAATCCAACTATGAAAATAGATGACTCATAAGATGTCGGAGTTGATGCAAAAACCTATTAATAGGTTTGTGTGAATTATCGGAAACCTCATCAGTATCTTTTACTTCATCCGGTAATTCTGAACGTAAGGCTTCCCACCGCTCTTGTGCGAGCGTCGAGACTTCTTCCGATATTCCGCGTTCCTTAAGATAATCTTCAAAGTTACTACTGCGATGCTTATTCATGCTGTTCGTAATTATCGTTCCTCTGTTGAAACGTGGTGTTCATCAAGTTTCGGATTGGAGGTTGCTAACTCTGGTGAGGCTACTGGAGAATCTTCAGTAGTATCTTCAAGATGTAGATTTGTAGTTGACAATGGGGCAGATAGTTGGCATCCAAGCGCGTTAAGAACCGTCCTAAGCGTGTCAACCTTTGGTGTTTTCGTACTATCTAACACTTCCGATAGGAGGTGTGGTTCAGTGTCTATTTTCTTGGCGAGTTCAGAAATTCCGTCCTGTGCTTCAACGACATACTGAAGGGCCAACTGAACTGTCGCGATATTCCCATGGATATGATATTCTTCTATAACGGCATCAAGAAAACCACTTACATCACCCTGTTCTTTAAGTTGTTCTACAAGGAATGCGTCCCATGTTCCATAAATTTTCATTGTTTATGCCTCTCTTTGTATTCTTTCCAATAATTTTTTGCGCGCTCAATATCCCGTCTCTGCGAGGACTTATCGCCCCCACAGAGGAGCAGAACAATTGCGTTATCTACTTCACCATAATAGATACGATAGCCTGGTCCGAAGTCAAGTCGTAGTTCCCGAACCCCACCACCTACAGATCTATGGTCGCCAAGATTGCCAGTTCTAACAGATGTTAAACGTGCTTGAATCCGTCGTCGTATGCTTGGGTCCCGAATTGAAAGGAACCATCTTGTAAAAGGTTCGTGACCGTTTGGAATCTGGTAAAAATTTATTGTCCGCGGATGTGCATTACGCATTGATGATCTTTCGTCTACCTATAATCGATAAGCGGCTACTCAAAATTGAAATATGGTAGATTTTACAATTACTTAGACTCCGTAAAGAGACGAGGTTACCAGAGGAAACACCCAAGCAAAAACACTTCGCCAGCGGCAGTGGAGCGCGCTAATGTTTAAATATAATATCATGCCCCAATATAAAAAGTCAAGATTGTGGTGTTGTGATGATTAGCCACGTTACCAGTTCAAAATCGCTGGAATCCTTAGGGGCTTCGGAAGCAACTGGCAGTTTGAAACCGCGGGTGCCGCTTCTCCCGATACTTTTGGATTGCGTCTTTTGATGGGATCGTGTGATGTGGGCGATAACGGCATTCAGCAATTTGTTGTAGGTTTCCATGTACTTGCCGTGTTGGGTCTCTTGGTCGAATTGGAGACACAATTCTGACAATTCATCACTTTTACCGATAGCACAGGTTTCAAACAGGTCCAGCACTTGCTTAGCGTTCGCACACCCATAACGGATGTCGCCGTTTTTACGGATGTAGACGGTATAATAGGGGTAGATAGGACTCGGTGTCTTTTTCTCAATATCCGTCGTGGCGTTGCGTTGCTGGAGGAAGAAGATGACACCGGTTTCTGTCGGACTGTTTTCGTTGGTCGTGACGGCATAAGCCCCTTTCGGTGTGGCTTCTAATTCGGCTCTATTTCTTTCGAGATACTTTAGCAACTGTGCAAAGAAATAATCAAACGTAAAATCGCTCATGACAACGCCATCAGAGAGATCGTCGAGGTCTAAAACATCTTCACGGAGTTGTTTCAACTGTTCGTCCCGAAAATTGAGTTCCATCTGTGCTTGTTCATAGGTAAACTCGTTCAATGGGTCGTCATCACCACTGGCGGCTGTATCGGCGAGTGCCATACGGGATTCTACACGGCTTTGTAAACGGAGGTAAACCTCCATGTCTTCGGTGGGCCAGTAGTTAATCATTTTCACCGTTGCGTTACGGCTCCCGATTCGGTCGATACGTCCAAAACGTTGGATGATACGGACGGGATTCCAGTGGATGTCGTAGTTCAGCACGGTATCGCAGTCCTGAAGGTTCTGCCCTTCTGAGATGCAATCTGTAGCGATGAGTACGTCTATTTCGTCAGCGGCGCTGTTTTTCTGAGTCCGTGCCTTTGGCGCGAAATTGTTTAAGGTGACATTGAATTTGTTTTGTGTGTCGTTTCCTGACACCATTTCCACCTTCAGTTTTAATTCTGCTGCGAGGTCTGATAGGTTTTCATAGAGGTAGTCGGCTGTATCTTTAAAGGTTGTGAAAACGAGTACCTTGCGATTGATTTTCCCGTCTTTGTCGGTCGTTGGGTTTTGTGCCTTATTCCTGATATGCGCTTTGATTGCCTTGAGTTTGCCGTCCCTTTCGGGCGTAATGGCTTTGACGTTATCCCACGCCGCGGTCAATGTCTGTTTGTCCTTGATGAGATCTTTTTTCCAACGGATGCAATCCAATTCGCGAAGATGATACGGGTTGCGTGCTCGGTTTACCAAAAACTCCTCATCGTCTTCGTCATCATCGGGGAGAACGTCCGCTTCCGCGTCCTGTGTACGCGGGTTTTGCTCATATCGGTCAATCTTCTCGAGCATATCATCAATTTTGCCGATGGTGCGTTCAAGTGTTTTCGAGAGCGAGTGTGCGGAACTTTCCAAACGTTTGAGGAAGTTGGTCTGCATCATGCCGATAAGGAATCGCTCGCGGTCTGCTTGGTTGAAACGGAATTTCTGTTTCTCATCTGCTAACCGTTGTTTTGCTGCGCTGCTAATGACATAACTGGACGGCTGATAGATGGAGAGTGTGAATTCGGCTATCTGGTCTGCCAGTGCCTTATAAGAGAGTTCACCTGTCAAGTCGGTGGGTGGATGGCAATTTTCCGGTTTCTGTGGTGTCGGAAACTCGCCGATTCTCACCATTTCTTCGGCGTAGAAGGTCTTAATATGTCTTCGGGAACGGGCAATAGAGATGCCACCGAGCAATTGGAAGAACTCGGCACCGAGTGTTTCCAGCAACTTCGCTTTGTCTTTTTTCCCGTTCTCACCGCCTGTCTCTTCCCATGTCTTGAATTCCTTTTGCGCCTGTCGCAGCAGTGAACCGATATTACCGATGCCTAAACTTTCTCTGAAGACATCCTCACGCTTTTCGGTCATGAGATAAATCTGATTACGGAGGTCAATGAGCGATGTGTTCACGGGTGTCGCCGACAGCATCAGGACCTTTGTTTTTGTGCCTTCTTTGATAACTTCCTCCAGGAGCCGCGTATAGCGACTGTGGCGGACGAAGGTGCCGTCAGCATCACGCGTCGGTTTCGTGTCGTTGCGAAAATTGTGCGATTCGTCAATCACGACCATATCGAAGTTGCGCCAATTGAAGTTTTCCAAATCGCCACTATAGCGGGAGAGGTCGGTATGCCATCGCACGGTGTAGCCGAACTTGTCATCGAGGAACGGATTGGTGTCTTGCGAGTTATATGCGGGATAGCGTGCCCAATTGTCGTGCAGTTTTTTGGGACACAAGACCAACACGCGTTCATTACGCAGTTCAAAGAACTTGATGACCGCGAGTGCAGTGTAGGTTTTTCCTAACCCCACGCTATCCGCTAAGATACAGCCGTTGTGCCGTAATAGACGGGCAATCACACTTTTTACGCCCTCTTTCTGAAATTCATACAACGTTTCCCATATTTGGGTGTCATACAGATGCGTATCTTCAAGGGTTTGGTCGTTGGTTTTTCGGGTTTCGATCTCGTCTCGGAAGAGTTCGTATAGCGTTTTATAATAGATGCGTTCTGGGGCGTGATCTTTTCCGATCTGTCCTAATGTAGCGAGGACTTTCTCCTTGACATCTTCAACGAGTTTATCGTCGCTCCAGATTTCGTCAAACCACGCTTTTAGATCCTGACGGTCGCGGTTGCTATCCACTTCCAAATTGAGTTCGATGTTGTTGCTATCCTGCGTTAACCCTAAGCCGCGCATGGTAAAGTTTGAACTACCCATAATCGCCTTTTCAATACCGTTATTGGCGATATGATACATTTTCCCGTGTATCAGATTTGATTCGCGGGTTGTGCGGATTTCCACCTTCTCTTGTATCCATTTGGCACACGCTTTGGCAATCGGTTTCTGGCGGAGTTGCTGGTTGAGTGCTAAGCCTGTATCCGTTATGTCAAACGCTTTTTTATCTGAGTTATTCGGATCCATACGTTTGACAAAATCGGGGTCACCAAAAAGAAAACGGAGCTCCTCTATTTCGTTGAGGGCGTGTTGCATCTTTTCGTAGGCATAGATGGTGAAGTAGGCGGATACAATGGAGAGTGCGGAACCGTTCTGAATTTCCTGCTGTAAAAAATCGTGAACTGTTTCACGAAGCAGGTTGTCTCGGATGCCGGATTTTAGAGATGCGTTTTTATTTGACATAGATGCCTTTGGTTATAAACAGTAGGCGAGGTTAGAATGATTCTTCAAAAGTCTAATCAGGAAATGTGACGCGTTCGTAGATTTCCTGCAAAGGGAGTTCGCATTGGATGGCGGTGAGTGGCAAAACATCCTCAAGTTCTTGGAAATCGGTGAAAATCCAGTCCTTCCCGGGAACGGATGCAGCCCCGTGTTTTTCTTGGCAGCGATAGTGTTCAACAAGCACCTTGTTTTGGGCAACGAGGACGTATTCTTGTAATGATGCGAGTTGTCGGTAGTGGGCGAATTTTTCGCGTCGATCATACACTTCAGTCGAAGGTGAGAGCACTTCTACCAGGATAATGGGGTTGAGAAGTGTGTCGAAGACATCATCTTCAAAGCGCGGCTCTTCGCAAACGACAACGACATCTGGGTAGAAGTAGGAGGTTGTCGTAGGTGTGCTCACGCGCATCTCGTTGGCATAGGTTTCACATCTGCTGCCTCTTAATAAAGTGCGGAACTCACCAAATATATTCCCTGTAATGAGATTATGGGCGCGGCTTGCCCCGGACATCGCGATTAACTCGCCGTTTATGTACTCATGCCTGATTATTTCAGCGTCTGGAAGAAATTTGCGTTCAAAAGCGATGTATTCCGCGGCGGTAAGGCGTGTATGTACTGCAGGGGTTGCCATGATGTCCTCCAGTAGTTTGTTGATAATTTCCATTATAGCGTAACGCCGAGAGACTGTCAAGGGTAATAGAGGTATTCACATAGCCATTTAGTCTTCGGTTTTCAATCCGTTTTGTGCTGGGTGTTGGGAATCGGAGATCCCTCCTATTATTATACCATTTCTAAAAGTTTATATGGCATTAACCGACTTTAGCGCGCAGACTCACAGTCTATACCACAAGAAAGCACAAACTAACAGTTTATGCTACAATTTCAATCAGAAATGGTATTAGTAATCAGTTATCAGGTATAAGAGATTTTGACGACATCAGCGTTTCTTTAACTGATTGCTGATCGCTGATTGCTGACGGCTAATATTCGTGTTTTTGCTGGAGTGTTTCCCCTAGGAATCGGAGTTCCGTCCTACAGAAGAACTAAGTGCTCCTATATTTTCTGTATACATCTTCTCAATTTGTGGTATACTATTACGAAAACTGAAAGCGTTCTGCTGTTTGTAGTGCTATTTGAAGGAGATTTGCATGAGTACAGAAAGAAAATGGGACGGTTCAATTGTTCGTTATCCGGATCCGGCGATTGAGGTGCTGGACCCACGTTTCGGGGAATATAAGATTGGCAACTCGGTTGTCGAACGACTGTGGACGGGATCGCGCTGGGCGGAAGGCCCCGTCTGGTTCGGCGATGGCGGCTATCTGCTCTGGAGCGATATTCCGAACAATCGGATTCTGAAATGGGAAGAATCTACCGGCGAAGTAAGCGTCTACCGTAAACCGTCCAACTATAGCAATGGACACACCCGCGATCGGCAAGGGAGACTCATCAGTTGCGAGCACGGGGCACGACGTGTCACACGTACGGAGTATGATGGGACAATTACCGTGCTGATGGACAGTTTTGACGGGAAACCGCTTAATGCACCAAACGATGTAGCCGTCCATCCTGATGGCGGCATCTGGTTTACCGATCCCGGATACGGTATCATGCTCAACTATGAAGGACATATCGCCGAGTTTGAATTGCCAACCCGCGTTTATCGACTCAATCCAGATACAGAGGAAGCAACCGTCGTGATAGAGGAACTCGAAAAACCGAACGGCATCTGCTTTTCACCGGATTATGAGAAACTCTATGTCGTTGATACTGGGGTTACGCATAAAGAGGGAACGCCACGACATCTCTTCGTCTATGATGTGATAAACGGCGAGACCTTAGGAGAACAAGAAGTGTTCTGCGATATGGCACCCGGTATTGCTGATGGTATTCGGTGTGATGTTGATGGAAACCTGTGGGCGAGTGCCGGTTGGGTTGGCGACGGATACGATGGCGTGCATGTGTTCGCACCCGACGGAACACGTATCGGGCAAATTCATCTCCCAGAAATTTGTGCAAACCTCTGCTTCGGTGGTGTGAAAAGAAACAGACTGTTTATGATGGGTAGCCAGTCTCTCTACGCAGTTTATGTAGAAGCGCAAGGCGTGCCGTTATTTTAGTCGGGATTACAAATCCCTCCTACAGAATCATGAACACAGGCAATCTCGAACATATCAATTGTCCAATTTGCGAGCGGAACGAAACGAAGGAACTTTTCAATAAGGATACCTTATCGGTCGTCGTCTGTAAGCGATGCCGATTGCGCTATGTGAATCCGCGGATAAATCGTCAGACGCTTGAGCAGGGGTATATTGAGACCTACTATCCAGAGGATAAAGTCGAACGCATCCATACGGACAGCATGGAATGGTTGCAAATGACGGAGCGTCTAACTGAATTGGAGAGACAACGTCAGGATAAGGGACGACTTTTAGATGTCGGTTGTGGGATCGGGACCTTCCTCCACCTGGCGCGCGAACACGGCTGGGAATCGCACGGCGTTGATCCGTCTAAGAGTGGAAGTGCCTTCGCGCAAGAGATACATAAATTGGATGTGAAGTGCGGAGAGGTATTTGATGCGGATTTTCCAGCTGCCCACTTCGATGCGATTACACTCTACCATGTGTTAGAGCATATACCCGAATTAAATCCCTTTCTCAGTGAATTGCGACGAGTTTTGAAGCCGCAGACAGGGACGCTTGTCATTGAAGTACCGAACGGTGAGGGTTTGCAGAGCCGTCTCCAGAAAGCAGATTGGCCCTACGTCCATCCGCACGATCACCTTTACTATTTCTCTGCGCATTCCTTACCAAGATTACTGCGAAAGCACGGTTTTCGCAACATTACGTTAGGGAAACCGAAACGCGTTAGCCAGACAACCGGCGTCGGTTTCGCGTTTCGTCAAGCAGCGACTGCTGCTTTAGTTCAGTTACATTTAGGCACGGTAATCCGCGTGTATGCCAGTTAGTAGATATGGATTATGAGTGAGGCTCCTGATAAGAGAACGTTTGAATAACCTCGTTCATGAGCAACCGCTGGGCAATCGTCTCAAGCACTTCTGCATTCAGGATGCCTGCGAACCAATATTTATGTCCTGTGTAAACGGCAGTGACCCCAGTGATGCCTAAGTCTTCGATGCCTTTAACGGTACTGGCACCAACTGCGTCGGTAACACCCAGCTTGAATTGCACCTCAAGCGTCCAATCCGTCTCGGTATCCTTTTCGGACCCACAGGCGTAAGTTTGTGTAATAGGATCGGCGAGGAGTTCAGTGCCAATTCGGTCAATAGTTTGTGCGTCAAGGGAGCCTTCGATCCAGTAAACCGCGGCTGTACGCACAGCATCGATGCCGTTAATACCGAGATCGGCTATATCTTCAAGAATACCTTGTCCGACGGTATCAGTGACTTCAGGTTTGTAGTAAACTTCAACTTTCCAAGTGTTCATAGTGTTGATTTTGTTGTTGTTCCTGTGAAGAAGGAGCGGTGCACTTCCAAAGTACTTATTAGGAGTGCAGCCCGTATAATTTTGTTGGAAAACGAAAAATGTCAAAAAAACAGATAAATGTCTTGGTTTTCGGTGCACATCCCGATGATTGTGATATTAAAGCGGGAGGTGTCGCTGCCTTATATGTACAGCAGGGACATCGTGTTAAATTTGTCTCTGTTACGAACGGTGATGCTGGACACCACGAAATGGGTGGTGCTCCTTTGGCACAACGCCGATATGCCGAAGCGCAAGCCGCTGCTGAAGTTATCGGCATTGAATACGAATTGCTGGACAATCACGATGGCGAACTTATGCCGACGTTGGAAAATCGGTATAAGGTTATCCGCACAATTCGTGAATTCCGTCCAGATTTAATTATGACCCACCGTCCCAATGATTATCATCCAGACCATCGATATACGTCAACTTTGGTACAGGACGCAGCTTATATGGTTACCGTACCGAATATCTGCGCCCTCACACCACATTTGAGGGAAAACCCCGTTATTGCCTATTTGAGCGATGGTTTCATGAAGCCCTATCCGTTCACGCCGGATGTCGTTGTTGGCATTGATGCTGTCATTGAACAGAAGATTAATATGCTTCACTGTCACGTATCCCAATTTTACGAGTGGCTTCCTTACAACGGCGGTACATTAGATAGTGTTCCTGCCGATGCTTCGGCACGACATGCCTGGCTTGCCGAACGCTTGAAAAACCGTTTCCAAGATGTCGCCGAGAGGCATCGCGATTTGCTAATAATACGCTATGGTGAAGAAGTAGGCGCACAGATCAAATATGCTGAGGCATTTGAAGGCTGCGAGTACGGTTCGTCACTAACAGCAGAAAATATCCCAATCCTCTTTCCGTTTTTTGAATAAGGAGTCTCGTTTTAACGATATGCCAACAGAACAAGCCAGTGCCAGGACGCTTTTTGTTATTGTCAGCGTTATTGGTTTAATCTATGCGATTGTTATGATCATTCTTTTTTTTAACGCTGCGCCTGCGCGTTCCAACATTGAGGAGCATCGCGCTTCAGATGAAGCCGTTGAATGCCTGAAGTGCCACTTAAGAGGCGACGAGAAATCGCCAACGATGCCGCATCTCAATCTGGGTCGGTGCAATCTCTGCCACGGGTTATCGAAGGAAGAACCACGAGATAGTCAAGTAGGGGCGAGGCAACCTAACCTTTACGGCATATCAACGGAGCGGAGTCGAGCTTTAATTCCTATCCAAGTGATATTGTCTTCTGCTTCAGGCACAACTTCAAGGCATTCAAATTGATTTGCCGCTAAAGTCGATTGAACTTGTGCAAGTTCAGTCTCCAAAATCCCAGAAAAAATGACAATTCCTTCGGGATGCAATCGCGGCGCACAGTTCGGAATGATCGGGAGAATCGCTTTCGTTAGAATATTCCCAATGATAAGATGGTATTTGCTGTCTACACCCTTGAGTCCATCGCCTTCGGACAAGTCTACCTGTGGTGACACATCGTTTGCCTGAAAGTTCGCTGCCGCAACAGGAATAGCAGTCGGATCAAGTTCAATCGCATCAACGTGTTTCGCGCCTAACTTGATAGCGGCAATTGTTAAGATGCCGGAACCTGTTCCGATGTCAGCAATATGATAATGCTGTTCGACGGTGCATTCCAGTAATTCAAGGGAGAGTCGTGTCGTTGGATGGTAACCTGTACCGAACGCCATACCCGGATCCAGCTGAATTAATATTTCCGTTTCGCTGTAGGAAACATCGCCCCACGTAGGTGCGATAACAATCCTTTTGCCGACACGCTGCGGTGGAAAGGCGGATTTCCATGCATCCTCCCACTTCTCGGATTTGATATGTTTTAAATCAATCGTTGCAGGATGTGGTTGGATACCCCATGTTGGGAGTTCCGCAAGGAAGTCTCGGAGTTTCTGCATCCGTGCGCCAACCCTGTCATCTAAAGGATAGTGGGCGATAAGGTTTACTGTCGATGCATCGTTATCCTTGAGTTCAACGCCGGTTGCATTTAATTCAAAGAGAAAGTGCGCGACGGCTTCAGACGCCTCTTGAGAGGTGGTTACTGTGATTCTTGCCCAGTCCATGTTTGCCACGTTTATGTGTTGGCTTTCTGTAGGGGCTGGGTAACCCAGGCCCTACTATTCCGTTTCTTCGTCTTCATGTCTACCGAGCAACTTATCCCAGAATCCGCCGTGTTCGCTCTGATAGGATTCTCCACGCAGTTTCGCAAATTCTTCTAACACGTTTCGCTGTTCTGTATTGAGATTTTTCGGGGTTTCAATCTCCATCCTCACAACCAAATCTCCTGAATAGGAGCGTCTATAATGCGGGACCCCTTTGTTAGGGATACGCAGTTGGGCACCGTACTGTGTTCCCGGTGGAATAGGCAATTCTTCCTTTCCATCAATACTATCAACTATGATTTTGCCACCGAGTGCCGCCTGGACGAAAGAGATTTTCGCGGATGTAATCAAGTCGTTTTGGTCGCGTTGGAAACGTGTATGTGGTGCGACATTGATAACGACAAATAGGTCACCTGGAGGCGCGCCGTTTACGCCCGCTTCGCCTTCACCTCGTAATTGATACTTGAAACCTGTATCAACGCCTTTATCGATATTTAATTTAATATCGCGTGTGTTCCGAACGACACCTTTTCCACCACAGGCTCGACAGGGTTCTTGGATAATTTCGCCCTCGCCCCGACATCTCGGACAGGTCCGGGACATTGTGAAAAAACCTTGTGATTGACTGATTTGCCCTCTCCCGTAACATTGAGGACACGTTACGGAGCTCGTACCCTTTTTGGCACCACTGCCTTCACATGTAGGACATGACTCAACGCGTGGCACTTGGATTGTGACCTCTTTGCCGTGAATAACATCCTCCAATGTTACGTCAAGGTTATATTGTAGACTTCGTCCACGTTGCGGCGCGCGGCGCGCGCCACTGCCAAATCCTCCAAAGATGTCGCCAAAGACATCACTGAAAATGTCATCAAGATTCACACCAAAATCGCTGAAGTCGCCCCCCATGCCCTCCAACCCTGCGTGCCCGAACCGATCATAGCGGTCCCGCTTCTCAGAGTCTCGCAGCACTTCATACGCCTCTGTGGCTTCCTTGAATTTATCTTCGGCGACTTCATCGCCTGGGTTTTTATCCGGATGGAATTGTATGGCGAGTTTGCGATACGCCTTCTTTATTTCGTCTTCATCGGCATCACGATTGACATTGAGCGTCTCATAATAATCGCGTTTTTCCGTCATGTATTGCCCTTCCTGTGTCTATTCGGTAGTGTCAGTAGCGTTCGTATCCTCTGACTCGTCGTCTGACGCTTCTTCTTCAGCCTGTCCCTGTGAAACAACTACTTGAGAGGCACGTAGGACGCGGGTGTGCAACATATAGCCGCGCCGGAATTCCTCAATAACTTCCCCTTCCGCCACCTCATCTGACGCTGTGACAAGGAGGGCTTCGTGCCGATTTGGATCGAATGTTTCACCAGCTGCTTCAATCGGTGTAAGTCCATGGATTTTGAGTGCGTCTAATAGCTGTTTATGGACAAGTTGCACGCCTTCGCTGAAGGTCGTAAAAGTTGGTGAAGGATCGTTCGCCTCGTCTTGTTCTGCGACGCTTTTGATAGCGGCTTCCAGGCTGTCCAAGACCGGGATCATTCCTTCTAAGATTCCTTCGTTGGCGAACTTGAGTTGGCGTTGATAATCAGCTTGCAAGCGTTTTTTGGTGTTTTCAGCTTCCGCTGCTGTACGTAGGAGGCGATCACGTTCCGCTTTGTATGCCTCATGTACCTGCTGCACGGCAGTTTCTACCTCTTTTTCGATTTCCGTGTGCAATAGGTCTTCACGTTCTGCTTCGTACTGCTCGCGCACCCTTTGTACGATCGCTTCTACCTCTTTTTTAACTTCTGATGTGAGATTAGCAGCCGTTTCTTCGACAGGCGCGATGCGTTCTTCTATCTCTTTTTTCACTTCCGACTTGACTGTATCCAGTGCTGTCTCTGCGATTTCTCGCATTCGTTCGACAAGTGTTTTTTCTTTATTGTCGTTGGAGTCGTTATCGTCAGATGTTTCTGTATCAGTCGTCTCTTCTATTTCCGCGTTTATGTGTATTTCTTTAACTTCAGACATGATAGGGTAAGTCCTTTTATTTTTCTGTAGATGTGTGCTTGAAAGCACACGGTTTTCATGTTCTGTTTTAGCCGTGAATAGCGTTAGCGAATGCTTTCATTAACTCAGGGGATCCATTTTCTTCAAGGATGTTGCCTGTGACGATGAAATCTGCACCGGCTTCCACCTTTTTAGCGGCAATATCTGGCGTGCGGATGCCACCACCGACGATTAGCGGGATGTTGATTTGGTTTTTCACTGTTGCGATCATCTCATCTGGAACGGCGTGTACAGCACCACTTCCCGCCTCCAGATATACCATCTGCATACCCAGATACTGTGCCGCTAACGCGTGTGGTCCCGCAATGTCTGGTTTATCGCGCGGGATGGGCATTGTGCCACTCATAAATTCAACAGCGGTTGTGTTACCGCTCTCAATAAGCATGTAGCCAGTCGGAATAGGGGTAAGTCCATAACGTTGAATCCGCGGTGCTGCTTTGACCTGTTCGCCAATGAGATAGTTCGGGTTGCGTCCACTTATAAGACTAATATACAGAATCGCGTCAGCGTGGGGAGTGAGGTGCGTCGAATCGCCCGGAAATAGCACCAGCGGCAGCTGCGTTTCTTGCTTGAGTGCTTTCGCGATGAGGTGAAAATCGTTCGTTAAAAAACTGCCACCGAGCAATATCGCGTCTGCACCCGCCTGCTCAATTTCACGCGCAAGCTTGACGCATTTTTCAGGTTCACACTGCTCCGGATCAATTAGAACGAAATAACCAGCATGGTGTTTTTTCAATACCTCATAGAAGTAGTTAAGAACCCAATTTGATCTCAAATGCGATTTTCCTTCTGTGCCTCTGTTAAATCTCGGTTTGAATGCTATTCCATTTCTGATGCCGGCGGCTTATGAATCATCTCGATTTTAAGAATTTTATCACATTTATGACGGTTTGTCAAATTCTGTGTTGTCGTGTTAGTTCGTAAAGTAGAACGCCCGCCGCAACGCCTACATTCAGCGATGATTGTCCAGACGCCATCGGAATGCGAACTAATTCTGTACACCGTTCGCGTGTTTCGATAGAGAGACCGGTATTCTCGTTGCCTACGACAATAGCGGTAGGGCACGGTAATTCTATCGCATACAACTCGTTGTTGGCACCTGCTGTGGCACCCAATACACACCAACCTGAGGCTTGGAGTGCTTCAATTGCGATGCCGATATTTGGTGTGTGGAATAACGGTAAACGCCCGACTGCCCCTCGGGAGGCACGAATGCAGTTTTTATGAAAAGGGCTCGCGCCTGAACCACTCAATAAGACGGCGGATACGCCTGCCGCGTCTGCTGTTCGTAATGTCATGCCAAGGTTATCAGGATTTCCGATATTCTCTGCGATGAGCAATATACAATTTGGACTAAAATGGAAATTGAGACTTTTAGATGCCGAAAGGAAGTTGGGGTAACTGAGATGAACCGAAGCGATTATGGGTGGCACAGGTCGCGTCGTCGTGATTGCCCCCATCACGCCATCGTTTACCTGATAGGAAGATAGATTTTCTGCCACTGCCCGCTTGAGAAGTGCTCTTCCTTCGGGTATCGTCGTAAATCCAGCCGTATAGAGAAGTGCCTCGATCGGAAGTCCGTCTTCCACTGCTCGTTCTACCATCAGTTGACCTTCGACGATAAATTGGGAGTGTTCTAATTTTCCTTTCAAAGAGGCTAATTTGCGAACATCTGAAACGATTGTATCCTTCCGTTTCGAGACAATTCGCTGTTCCGCTCTTGTGCTACTGCCGCGTTTGGTACCTCGATACAAAGCCCCCGCATCGGTCTGAATTACGTTTCCTTCAAAAACATCGTGAATTCTATTTTCCATCCATTTTTCGGTAAGTTGAAACAGACCTGTGTATCTACGTGGAAATGCGTTCAGGAGTTCTCTCAAGCTCCGTTCCGTTGTTGTTGTGAGATGAATCCGGTAGTCAGCATCAAATGTGTCCGTTCCCTCCAACAACATAACGCCATCAAGCTGCTGCCAACCTGCCGTAAAAACCTCGTAAGTGGGGTGCCATTTACCTGTTTTACAGAAGGCATCATACGCCTGCTTAAAACGAGAGACGGCATCTGCATCCGGGATATCTTTCTCCAAGAAAGTAATGATCTTATCGTAGTTTGTCATAGAAGTGTTCCGAGATAGATTGCGCCCAGACCAACGAATATATCCCACTTCATCCACTGTTGAATAGTTGCGCAACTTGCTCTGGAGGCATCTTGACCCAGGCGGATTGCCAAACCGATCAACACGAAATCAACACCGATTAGCACAAGAATTAAGTAGTGCCATGAATACCAACCGAATAAATAGGGGATGGGGCTAAACAGAATAACAAATGCCATGAAGCTGATGGCTGTCCACACAGCAATCCGTGGGTTGAGCGTCGCAAGCGTTTTTACGCCGTTTTTTAGATCGCCTTCTGTATCCTCAAGGTCTTTGACGATCTCCCGCGCTGTTGTGAATAGAAATGCAAAGATTGCTGGAACGAGTGTGCCTTGTACCGAATCTATCGCTACACCACCAGCAATGAAGGTCAAACCCGTTAATCCACTGACGACGACATTCCCGACAAAAGGGGTGCGCTTCAACCAGAAAGCATAACTCACAAGCGCAACGGACACGAGAATAGCGATGCCTGTCGCATTGCTATTGATAAGTGCCCCTAACCAGATACCGATGACAATAAGGACTATCGCAAAAATTAGCGCATTGACACGCCGAATGCGTCCAGAAGGTATCGGTCGCTTCGGACGATTGATTCTGTCAATGTTGTAATCACAATAATCGTTTATGGCGTTTCCCGCGGAAAGTAAAACAAATGCGGAGGCAGAAACCAGAAGGAGTCGGAGGTCAATGATGTTTTCCATTTTCCCTTGACTGGCAAACATTCCGCCAAGCCATGCGGAAATGAAGGCGATAATTCCATTCAGTGGACGCGCCAACTCAAGACAAGCGATCAATGTCTTCATTTTTTTATCTTGGTCCGTTGAATGCTAATCTGTTAGCGTCGCGGATACTCAAGCGCGCTATAGTAGCAGTGCCCAGACAGTAATATGCCCTAAATCACGGAAGGGCAGCGCGAAAAGCGTGCCTGCGGAGGCGTTTAGAACTAAAAGTCCGATGCGAGCTCCCCAAACGATGATGTTCTGTTTCGGACGAAAGTTCATGAAGATAGAAAATGGTAGGCAAATGATAGATGAGATACGTGACATTTCCATGAAAAACGAGAGACCCAGCACAATCGAGCGTGTAATCAGTATGCCAATTTGCCATTTAAGTACTTCCAAATTGACATAACCTCGGGTAACGAGATAGAGTTTGCCATTGACTGCATCTGTTTTCTGATTGACGATATAGATGGTTCCTCAAAGGAGTATATAGAGGCAGAACGTCGTCCAAGGTTGTAAGGAATGGACAGATGTAGGTGCCTCTGACATCGTGATCCCGTAATAATAGCCCAGGTGACAAGTGTCCAGACCGAAAAAAAAGGAGCGTAGGTCGTAGCGCTGCTACATAGTCAAAGGATGGAGGTATCTCGTTTCCGGTAGTGGGCCTACGATTCATCCTCCATCTCTTGAATTTTCGCTTCCAGTTCCTCAACCCGTTTTTGAAGTTTTGTGAATTCAGGGAGCAACTCTGGCAATTTCCGAGTCGCGGCGTGAATTCGCAGTTCCTGTTTGTGAGGACGGGCAGGGAATCCAGACAGATGACTACCGGCAGGCATATCTTTTGTAACTGCGGACTTCGCGTAAACGACACTATCTTCACCGAGCGTTAAATGTCCTGCTGCGCCGCCATGTCCTGCGATATTGACTCGGTCCCCAAGCGTCGTACTCCCAGCAATACCGACTTGTGCGGCAAGACAACAATCTTCTCCGATGACGACATTGTGTGCGATTTGGACGAGATTATCTAATTTAGTGCCGCGTTTGATAAGCGTTTCAGAGAGCGTTGCCCTATCAATCGTTGTATTCGCGCCAATTTCAACATCATCTTCAATGACGACAGTGCCGATCTGTGGGATTTTATGGTGTCGGTTGCTAACGGGTGCAAATCCGAAACCATCGCTCCCAATGACTGCACCACAGTGAATAATCACCCGATCCCCGATGGTTACCTCTTCTCGAATGCTGACGTGTGAATAAATAAGACCATCAGCACCGATCTTCGTCCCTTCACCGATGTAGACAAAGGGTTGAATAACGGTGTCATCTCCAATTTCGACGTTGTCGCCGATGTAGGCGAACGCTTGAATTGAGACCCTCTCACCGAGTTTGACGTTCTTGCCTAAAATTGCGGTTTCATGAACCCCCGGGAGGGCTTGACCGTTTTTATCCCATGCGAACATTTCCAAAACTTTGACGAAAGCCCAATACGGATTTTCAACACGGATAGTAGGCTTTCCGTTACCGTTGACACCGTGGCCAATAATAATTGCGCCGGCTTGTGTTGTCGCTATCGCAGCGAGGTACTTGGGGTTCGCAACAAAGGTAATATGGGTTGGGAGTGCCTCTTTGATGCCGGACACTCCTGTAATTTCAATATCACCGTCCCCAGAAAGATCGCCATCCAAGCGTTCACAAATTTCCTTAAGTTTCATACGCATTTAACCCTAATCCTTTCTCCGTAGATTTGAACCGATTCATGTTACGGAGTTTGGGCAGTATAGCGTTATTCAGGGTTTTCGTTCTCACCCGCGTTCATCAGACCGATTAACTGCTGAGTCAAGTCATAGTCTTTTTTTACATAAAGTGTGATGAGTCGTTTTTCGAGGATGATGTCAAAATTTTCGGACTCCCCGACTTTGACAATCAAGTCTTGAAGGCTATTGTAGATCGGTTCCATCAACTCTTGCTCTTTTTCAAGGAGTGCTTGCTGTCCGATTTCGACTTCGCGCTGGTATTCCTGTTGTTTGAGACGGATTTCGTTATCCAAATCCGCAGTCTGTGCTTCTTCCACAAAGAGTTGCGTTTTTGCCTTCTTTTCTTGTAGGGTTCCGATTTCCTCTCCGAGCTGCTGTAGTTTCGTTTTCAAGCGTTCGCTTGCGGCTTGGAGGAGTTGCGTTGCATCTGTCGCTTTTTGGGAACCTTCTAAAACTTTTTGTGTGTTCACCACACCGATTTTGAAAGCCTCCTGCCCGATGCTTCCAGTGCTGAGACAAAAAACTGTGAGACCGATAATGAATAACGTTAGACGTGCTTGATAAGCACCTAACTGAGGTAATTTCATGATTTGAATCCTTAATAGAAGTTATCAGTGGTCAGTTAAAAAGGGGAACGGTTAAACCGAAACACACTTTAAACTAATAACCGACACTTGAAAACTGAGGGCTATAATTTAGAAGCCGGGGCCAACCGTGAAATGGAACTTGCCAGCGGGTTCACCGCTAACGCGATCCAAGCCATACCCCCAACCTAACCGAACTAACATACCGAGCATGGTAAACCGAGCCTCAAGACCGAGCCCTCGTTTCATGTTGATTTGGCTGAAGACGTTTGTAACGCTTTCATCCCATACCTGCCCTATATCAAAAAACAGGGCTGTTGTGAGTTGCTGAGAAATAGGAACACGATACTCAAAGTTTGCAAAGAATACCTTATCACCCCCGTACGGGTTAATAAAACCTGTTTCATCTGGATCAGGATAGATTTCCCAATCTTCGTAACCGCGAACGCTATCTACACCACCAAGGAAGAACCTTTCATAGAATAAGAAATAAGCATCACTGCTATCACTTCGCATGAGACCTGCGCGACCATGAACAGCGATAACATGGTTCCACCAGCCGCTGTAGAACCAACTTGTGTCCGCATAATATTTCTGGAATTTGTTGTCCGCTCCCAAAATACCACCCGAGTATTCATAGGAGAGAGTATGGAATGAACCTGCTGTTGGATCAAACAGGGAGGTGCGATAATCTCGGGTGTCCCTTCCGATAGAGAAAAGAACACTGCGCGTAGAGCGATTGTATAGTTCCCGATCTGGGCTGTGGGATTCCACATGTTCGTTCCGAAAACGCACAGATAGGTCAATATCGTATGCGATAGGTCTTCCGAGCGTTAGAGATGCACCGCGTCGTGCCCAAACGTACCGGTCATATAGGTAGTTATTGCCTATCTGACGATTAAGGAGCGCGCCGACTGTCCCGTAGTAGCGTCGGAAACGACGGTTGTCGTAGAGTCGAGCATTCAGTCGAGTGGGTGTTCCCAAAATCCAAGGGGTTCCAAAACTGAGTTCAGCGGTATGGTGATCTCTTGTGCCTAATTCGCCTTTTAAATGCACCCGATACGCTTGTCCACGGAAATTGTTTTGCCCGACCTCTGCAACCCCAAAGATACCGCCTTCGCTGCCATATCCGCCTCCGAGACTCAGCATTCCGGTTCGGGGGGTTTCTGCGATATTAACTCTTAACTCTTTTCGGTTTTCTTCGGCTGTGTCGCTGGGAACGAAATCGACGGCACGAATGAAAGAACCCATCTGGAATAAACGTTGCCGAGCTTTGCGTAGAGATTTCACATCTAACAGTTCATCAGATTTGATGTCCAAAAAATCTAATTCACGTGTGACAACATGTTCCTTCGTTTTTTCCAACCCAGTGATGACGACCTTATCAATAATGATGACATCTCCTTCGTTGATTTTCAAGGTAATGTCAACGACGCCATCAACTTCATTGAAGACTGGTGTCGGTACGACTTCAGAAAGTAGGTACCCCTTATCAAGATAAGCCTGCTGTAATTTCGCGATGGATTCATCGAAAGTAGCGCGGTTAAAAATCTCACCTTCCGCAGGATCAAGCATCCCGCGTATCTTTTTTTCAGAAAAGAGGATTTTCGCCCCGGCTTCCACTTCAAGCGTGTAGGTACCGACAATAAATTCGGGACCTTCGTCAACAGTAATGTCAAGCATTAAACCTGTCTTGTCTTCTGTAAACCGTTTTTCATAGCCGACGATCTTCACCTGTGCAAAGCCGCGATCTTGGTAGTAATTTCGGAGGTTAAGCGATAAGTCTTCCTCCTCAAAAAGCATCTGATCGAAGGGTTTACCGGTACGGGTTTTAAGCTTTTTCCGTAGCGTATTGGGGGCGATTTCTGTATTTCCGATAAAGTTGATCTCTTCGATCCGTACTCTCGGTCCCTCGTTTATCTCAAACGTGACTTGGACGGTGTTCGCTTCTTCGTCTTTATCTCCAAGATGCGTTTGGATGCCGACAAGATAGTACCCTTTTTCGTGGTAAAGTTTCTCAAGGGCTTGCTCGCTTTCCCACCTTCGTCGATCGCTGTAAATTTCTGAAGGTCGGAGTGTAATCTCATCCTTCAGTTTGCCGGTACTCAAATTTTCGTTTCCAATAATGTTAATTCCCGATATTTTTGGACTCTCGGTTACCTTGTAAATGATTTCAAGTCCGCCGTCTTCAACGGGTTCTACATCTACTGTGAGTTCAGAGAAGAAACCTGTGTCTTTGTAGAGACTTTTCAAATCTTGCGTGAGGAGCTCTTCAGAGACTTCATGCCCGATTTGCGTCTGAATGAGAGTGCGCAGCATATCTTCAGAGGTCGTTTTCACGCCTTCAAAAGAGATTTTCTTAACGAGGAACATCGCGTCAGTAGAGAGTTTGGTAGTGTTTGCTGTGGTGTCAGTGTCAGTGTCAGTTTCCGTTTCGACCTGTTGTTCGGTGATGGTCGCTGCCTGAGGACCAAATACGGGTTCTTCAACTTCTTCTGCCAAAGTTGTGATCGTTGTAAGTCCGATGATGAAACTTATCAAAATCAGAACATTTTTTGGCGCGCTCATAATTAGATGTCCTCCTGTATATCGTAGGCTTTGCCACGCGTTTGTGTGTAAGGTATGTTATACTTGTCAGACTTCAGCGGTATAGATTGGAGTGCCGGTGCTATGTGCAAGCTGCCGAAATGCAGCAATTAGTTTTTCGGTCACTTTTCCGGGTTGCCCATCCCCAATAGCGCGTCGGTCTATTTTCACGACAGGGATAACCTCGGCAGCCGTGCCGGTTAAAAAACATTCATCAGCGATGTAAAGATCATGCCGTGTAAAAACGCGTTCTTCAACTTGCATGCCAGCGTCGCGTGCGAGATCGATAACGCTGTTTCGTGTCACACCTTCCAAAATACCCATGTGAACTGGCGGCGTGACGAGAATATCATTCTTTACCCAGAAAATATTGTCGCCGCTACATTCGACGACGTAACCTTCTGCGTTGAGCATCAGAACCTCTTCAGCACCCGACTGTTTACCTTCAATTTTTGCTAAGATATTGTTTAGATAGTTCAGAGACTTAATTCGTGGGTTAATGGCTTCTGCATAATTCCTTCGAACAGAGACAGTTACGATTTCCAATCCTTCTTCATAGAACTTTTGTGGGTATAAGGTGATTTTATCTGCAATAATTATGATACTCGGCTTTGGACATTTATCTGGATCCAGTCCGAGATCCCCTACGCCGCGAGTGACAACCAATCGAATATAGGCTTCTGTGAGGTTATTTCGACGGAGTGTTTCCAGAACCGTTTCCTTCATTGTTTCAACGGGGATCGGAATCTGTAACATAATTGATTTCGCAGAATCGTAGATTCGCTCAAGGTGTTCATCGAGTTTAAAGACTCTACCGTTATAAGATCGGATGCCCTCAAAAACACCGTCCCCGTAGAGCAAACCGTGGTCAAACACTGAGACTTTTGCTTCTGCTTTCGGTAAAAACTCCCCGTCGATATAAATCAACATATATGTTTCCTTCCACGTAAATAGGACTTTATTATTTTTCGTACATTTGAACGACTCATAAATTTGTTAAAAAATCCGTCCGCCTTAATTTACCCGTAGCCCCGATTTTTCGGGTGCGGTTTTGGCATCAACAACCTTTCCGTCAATGAGTTGGACGATCCGGTCCACCCGTTGCGCAAGTTCTTGGTTGTGCGTTACAATGACAAAAGTCTGTCCAGATTCAGCGTTCAAATTCCATAGAAGCTCTAACACCGATTCGCTACTTCGTCGGTCGAGATTGCCAGTCGGTTCATCAGCCAGTACAACCTTTGGTTGATTGATGAGTGAGCGCGCAATTGCGACCCGTTGCCGTTCGCCGCCAGACAATTGGCTTGGATAGTGTGAAAGCCTTTCGGCGAGTCCGACGTAATCGAGTAATGACGCTGCCTCTTTATAAACCGTTTTATTATTAGATGATGTAATTAAGGCACCCATTGCGACGTTTTCAAGTGCGGTGAATTCCGGTAATAAGTGATGAAATTGGAACACAAAGCCAATTTCTTTGTTCCGAAATCGAGCCAGTTCTGTATCGGGTAGTGTGAATATGTCCTGTTCGTCGTATAAAACACTTCCTGCTGTCGGTCGGTCAAGCGTTCCGATAATGTGCAGCAGTGTACTTTTTCCAACACCTGACGCGCCGACAATTGCCAGTAATTCTGACATATTAATCTCAAGATTGATGCCTTGAAGAACGGGTAGTTCTGCATCACCGTCATAGTAAGATTTATGTAAATCTACGACCTTGATAATCGTCTCTGTTGGGTTTGCCACTTTTTTAATTATTAAACTCCGGTGCCTCTTTTACACGTTAAAGACTATTCATGTTGCAGGGCTTCAACCGGCTTCATGTTTGCTGCCTGCCATGCTGGATACAGTGTTGCAAGCCAACAGATTAAAAATGAAAGCACGTTGATAAAAACGACAAAGAACCAGTTCACCTGTATCGGCAATTGATTCATCTGGTAAACTTGGCTCAATCCCAAATCTGCGAGTGAAATCGGTCTAACGGCACAGTAGAGCGCGAACCCTATTCCAATGAGCCATAAGATGCCGAGTCCAAACTTCCATCCGCCACTACGGGGTAATACTCGCCCTAACGCAATAAACACTTGTAATAGCAGTGGTACCACAAGCACAATCGTGAACCAGTACGAGGGTCTCACAGTATTGGAACTTAGAAGCCAGCAGAGCGAGAGCCCCAGGGCAGTACCGAGTATCGTTCCGAGTAATCCAATAACGCTGCCCTGAATCATAAAGATCCGCATGATGTTACCGCGTGATGTACCGAGCGTCCGAAAAGTGCCGATCGCCTTTGTCTTTTCCATCACGGTCATAATCAGTGTGCTTGCGATGTTGAACGCTGCAACTAAGATGATAAGGGCCTCAATGATAACGGTTAGGATTTTTTCCATACGAAGTGCGGAGAAGAGGGGTGCTTGTAGCTCCATCCACGTCCTTGCTTCTGGCATCCCCTCTAACACGCTGAACTCAACTGTGTCCTCAATCTTTCTGGCGATCTGTGGTGCCAATTCCGCATCCGTTAATCGAATGAAGATCGTATTTATTCGGTTCTTTTTGTTATATATCTTTTGCGCAGCATCTATGTGGATAAATCCAAAATTATTATCGTAAACCGCCATTTCTGACTCATAGAGTCCAATTACGACGAAGTTCGCCAGGTCCGCCACGAGCATTGACGCATGAATTGGACTCTCCATAAGTTTAACGACGAGCCGCAAAACATCACCTTTGATAACACCGAGACGGGCTGCCAAACGTGAACCAAGGACAATACCGCCTGTAATCGTTTCATCTCTAATGATCCGGGCATCTTCGATAAATGCCGAGTTCTGGAAGTCGGTTGAGCCGTCCACAAATGTTGAGAAATTGGTGACTTTGTCTTCCCGAGCCGTATCAACGCCTTTAATATAGATTCCGTCCTGAATCGTGTCACTGTGTTCCGGAAAAACACCGATCTGTGAAACAATGGCAGGCGAAGCGGCTACGACTTCATCAATCGCTTCAATCTGTCCAATCCGGTTTTGGTAATCACCAAAGAAACTACGCCCATATAAGTGAAGAACAATGTGTGCTTCATTCGCGAGAAATCGATCCTTAAGTCCATGCTCAACGCCGGTTAAGACAGCGATTGCAAGAATCACAGTTGCCACACCGAGCGCGACACCTCCAATAGAGATGATGCTAATAATTGAGATAAAGGACTGTTTTCGCCGAGAACGCAGGTAGCGGGAGGCTACGAACCATTCAAATCTCATATATTCTTAAGACGAGATAGGTGCTAATGCGTTGAAATCCGATTTTAGCAGCCCGTATCCCATTAAATCCTCAAAGTTATCCCATTTTTTCACGTGTTGTCGGAAACACCCTTCATATTGCATCCCGATTTTTTCGAGTACCCGTCCGGAGGCTGCATTTCTTTTGAAATGCTTCGCATGAACCCGGTTCAGCTTCAATACTTCAAAACTATACGCTACAACAGCCTTTGCTGCTTCAGTGCAGTAACCGTGGTTCCAATAGGGTTTACCTATCCAATAACCGAGTTCACCGTTTTCGTTCTTTAGGTCGAGTCTAAGTGCTATCCCACCGATGAAGTTTTTGTCTGTTCTACGTGTAATCGCGAAGTTTAGGGCTTCGTCTTTTTCAAGCTTTTCGTAACAGGAATAAATCCATTTCTCCGCCATACTGTCTTCGTAAGGGTGCGGCATATTCGTTAGCGTTGAGGCTATGTCGCGATCACCCGCAAGGCGTTGCACATCTGCTGCGTCTTCAAGTATAAACGAGCGCAGTAGCAATCTTTCTGTAAGGAGGGGCGGCGCAGACCTCATTTTTCTTTGAACTCACATTGTTAGTATACGATATTGAATTATATTTTAAGTGTAAACGAACGGAGTATTAATCTTTCTGTATGAAACGTTGGTGCGGTTTTCACCTTAATTCTCCGGACGCATCTGCGGAAACAGGATTACGTCTCGGATGGCGTATTGGTTCGTTAGCAACATCGTCAATCGGTCGATACCGATGCCGAGTCCGCCTGTTGGGGGCATCCCGTACTCCAGTGCGCGTAGGTAGTCTTCGTCCACCATGAAAGCCTCATCGTCGCCCGCCTCCAAATTGTGCGCTTGTTCAAGAAAGCGTTGACGTTGGTCGATCGGATCGTTAAGTTCGCTAAAGGCGTTTACGAATTCCATGCCGCAGATAAAAAGCTCAAAGCGTTCGACAAACGCTGGATCTTCCGGCTTCTTTTTCGCAAACGGTGAGACCTCGATGGGATAATCCGTTATAAATGTTGGCTGGATCAATTTCGATTCTGCAAATGTGTCAAAAAGTTCAGCTATAATTTTCCCTTTTGTCTCATCACCTGCTAAGTCAACGCCTGCGTCAATTGCGGCTTTATATAATTCATCAGCTGACAGTGCTGTTGGATCAATACTGCTATACTCTCGAACGGCATCAACCATGCTCAGCCTACGCCAAGGCGGCGTGAGGTCGAGTTCATGTTCTTGATACTGGATCTTCGTTGTTCCATGAATGATTTTTGCCGTGTCAGCGATTAGCGTTTCAGTGAGTTCCATTATCTGGATGTAGTCGGCATAGGCTTGGTAGAGTTCAAGCATTGTGAATTCGGGGTTATGATCCCTGTCCATTCCTTCGTTTCGGAAATCTCGCGAGAATTCATAAACCCGGTCGAACCCCCCCACAATCAACCGCTTGAGATAAAGTTCATTTGCGATGCGCAGATAGAGGGATTGTTCCAATGTATTATGATAAGTTGTGAAGGGACGCGCATTTGCCCCACCATAAATGGGTTGAAGGACAGGCGTTTCGACTTCAATAAAGTTTTGCGCATTCAGCATATCACGAATCGCTTGAACAATGCGTGTCCTTTTGAGGAAAACATCTTTCACCTCAGGGTTCATGATAAGATCGGCATAGCGTTGTCTGTAGCGCGTCTGTTTATCTTGTAAGCCGTGCCATTTTTCGGGGAGCGGTCGGATAGATTTGGAAAGAAGCTCTATGGAATCAACAAGCAGGGTCAATTCGCCTGTTCGCGTTCGAAAAACCGTTCCTTCGGCACCGACAATATCACCAGTATCAAAGCGGCGATAGGTTTTGTACGGCGCTGCGCCTACGTTATCCCGTCGGACATAAATCTGAATTCTACCTTCACTGTCTTGTAGATGTGCGAAGCTGCTTTTTCCGTGGTCTCGCTTCGTCATGATTCTACCGGCAATTCGGATTTTCTCGGTTTCGTCGGGTATTTCTTGAATATCAGCAAAGTCTCTGTGGATAGCGACGGTTGTGTGTGTAGGTTCATATTTATGCGGATAGGGTTCTACACCGAATTTGCGAATTTCGTCTAATTTCTCGCGACGTTGCTGAATTAAATCCCTTGTTTCTTCCACAGTTCTTCCCCTTTTTCATTTTATTTCTTGTGGTAAATTGTTTACTACGTCTTTGTAATATTTTAATAATTATACTCTAATTTCGCCCGTAAAGCAACCAAAAAATCAGTATTATTTCTGCTGTGCTTTTAATTTCAGATAGCTTTCGATGAAGGGATCCAAAGCACCGTCCAACACGGCGTTAACATTACCGGTTTCCACATTTGTGCGTAGATCTTTGACGCGTTGATAGGGGTGTAGCACATACGACCGAATTTGGCTGCCGAAGTCAATATCTAAGCGCTCGCTTCGCTGCTTTAAAAGTTCTGCTTCCCGTTCTGCGCGATATTTTTCGTGAAGACGAGAACGCAGCAATTTCATAGCGATTTCCCGGTTCTTGTGCTGCGAACGTTCATTCTGGCATTGCACGATGATTCCGGTGGGTTTGTGTGTAATCCGAACTGCTGAGTCCGTGACGTTAACGTGCTGTCCGCCTGCCCCACTTGCCCGATAGAAATCTATCCGTAGGTCCTCGGATTGAATATCTACTTCCACAGCGTCATCAATTTCAGGGGTCACGTCAATAGCAGCAAAGGAGGTATGCCGCCGTTTGTTGAAATCGAAAGGGGATAACCGAACGAGCCTATGCACGCCAGCTTCGGCTTGAAGATACCCGTAAGCCGAGGCACCTGTAACAAGAATTGTCGTTCCTTTGATGCCGGCTTCGTCGCCTGAGGTGATATCTACAATTTCGGTCTGGTAGCCGCGTCTGTCACACCAACGAAGATACATACGCATCAGCATCCCTGCCCAATCCTGTGCGTCAATCCCGCCTGCGCCAGAGTGAATGTTGAGAATCGCGTTATTCTCATCAAACTCACCCATTAGCATTAAACGGAGTTCCATCTGTTCGAGACGCTGTGCGACGTTGCTCAGTCCATCGGCAATTTCGTTCTGTAAACTCCCATCGTTCTCTTCGGTTGCGAGTTCGAGCAGGATTTGGAGGTCTTCAATCTTGAGGTCAAGGTCTTCGTACGCACCAACTTCATCTCGGAGGAGCGCAATACGTTGGTTAACCTTTTGAACGCGTTGGGTATTGCTCCAAAAATCCGGGGAAATCGTCACTTCTTCGAGTTCTGTTAGTTCTTTCCGTTTTTCAGCCAGGTCAAAGATAACCTCCGAGTTCTCGGAGGCGGGTCTGCATCTCTTCAGCCTGGTTTTTTAAATCTACAAGCATATTATTAATCCTCAAAAATAGTTAAGAATGTCTACGACGAATCCACATTACGCTTTGACTACCGAACCAGCCAACGCAGATAAGCGTGCAAAGCATCGGAAACCAATCACCGTAACGGGTATAGAGTGTCTGTTTATTTCCAGTGGACGAAAACAGTGGAACGGATGCGATGAGAATTTCTTGAGCGGTGTCGGGTGTAATCAATGGCGTTGTTGTCCTACCGAATTTGTCTACCACACACGTAAACCCACCATTTGCGCATCGGAACACACTAATCCGGTTCTCAATCGCACGGAAAGGTGCCATTGATAGATGCAGTTCAGGGAAAGCCGTTCCGTTGAACCAAGCATCGTTTGTGAAAATTCCCATCACGCTGGCACCCATTTTTACGGGTCTACGAAACTCATCCGGAAACACCGACTCAAAGCAAATCGAAGCACCGACCTCTATTCTCTGAGTCGGAGTCTCATCTTTAACGTTAAACACCGCCTCTTGATATGGAGGTCCCAACCCGTTACTGGAAGGTTGCGTCTTATCTTTAACGTTAAACACCGGTAAAAGGTTTACTGTTTTTCCAGGAACAAAGGGTTCAAACTGAATAAAGTTAGGGATGAAATCAGGAAGCAAGTGCGCCAAAGGCACATACTCACCAAACGGAACAAGGTGCATCTTCGCATAATCACCGTGTATTTTTCCGTCTGGAGATATCGAAAGGACACGGTTGTATATCTCTTTACTTTTTTCGGTGTCCTCGGAGAACATGCCTATTGCTTCGTCTGTTTTTCCTCTGTTAGCCGTGCCAATGAGCATTGGGACTTCTATATCACGAAGCATCTGCGAGAACCTGCTGTAATATAGTGGCCATCTGCCTGTCAATGCTGCGTTTCGTATCGCAGTTTCGGGCCATACGATTAAATCAGGAGCTTCTCTGCTCGCTTTATGGGTCAACCCAATATAACGTTGCAAAATCTTTGGAAATTGACGCGTGTCCCACTTCTGAAGTTGTGGAATGTTCCCCGGAATAAGTGCAATTTTTAGGGTTTCAGCGTTTGTGTCTTTGTCTAAAGATTTAGCGTCTTGGAGTTGAAGAATGCCGTAACCAAAACAGAAGAGGGTCAGGATTAGTGGTAGGACTACGACACGCACTCCCTGTCGCCATTGGTGGCGGTTGCAAAGCAGGAGAGCGATACTAACATTGAAAAGCACAATGACGAAACTGATGCCGTGTACGCCAACGAGTGATGCTACCTGTATGCCGGGAAGATTGTTCCATTGCGAGTAACCGACGCTACCCCACGGAAATCCTGTCATCAGCCAACTCCGTACCCACTCTAATGCCGTCCAAATGCAAGCGGCTGCCAGGGAATATAATACATTGGAACGCCTCGGCACAAACCGCATCAAAACTGCGAAAACAGCAAAATAGAGGGCAATGTACCCGGTTAAAAGTAGATACCCGATCATTGTCCCAAAGATATTGGCGTACGGATAGAGAAGGAGAATGGCAGGAAGCAGACCTGCGAAAAATAGAAAACCCGTGAGGTAACCGATCCAGAAAGCTGACTTCCAATGTGTCGCGCGCATCAATGCAATAAAGAGTGGCACCATTGCAATCCAGGCACACGGGAAAAGGTTTAAAGTGGGGAAACTGAGGAACAACAACAGTGCTGAGAGACCTGCAAGTATCCAATGTTGGTAGCGTTTCAAAAGGCTTTCCGTGGGAGTGTCCTCCATTTTTGATTCACTTTAATTTTATACTGCAGAATTCGCACATGTCAAGGGAATTTTAAAGTTCGGTCAGGGCCACTTAATCCTCTAACAAGAAGGAATCTTTGAATTCCGAACTTGTCTTCTGTATTAGATCCTTGATTTTCACAAGCCCACACCTACTAACGACTGAAAACTGACTGCTAACAACCGATAACTAAAAAAGATCCGTTTTCAACAAGTGTGCGACTTTTATGAACACAATTCGCTCGGTGTCCCCTTCGGCATCACGACTATCATTGTAAACGATAAATAAATTACTTTCAGGGCGATACTCATAGGCGAAAAGTGCGAAAACTCGCCGTTCTTTCTCAAGGGTAAATTCTGCGCTGGCTCTCGCGTACATCCGCTGCGCGAACTGATAGTTCACAACAAAGCGGCGCGTCCACTCTGAAAGTTCCCACGCTGTTGCATCGGGTTCTTTCTCATGAAGTCGCTGCAAAACAAACTCGAAGCTGAGCTTAGCAGTCGGACGAATGGTAATTTCTGGGCGGAAAAAGAAAATGTTTTTGTCATTACGGAGGCCGAAGTTACCGGTATTTCGGATTTGCACATATTTCGGCGGAAACCACCCCACGAAGAAGCGAGCGGTTCTGTCCTCATACAATTGATCGTCGTCATCGTCAATGTGATTGTACCATTCGGGTCCGATGAGGAAAAAGAAGTTGTAAACCCCGAAAAGTCCACTAACACCCGCCCTGTGATTTGTGAGTTCACCTGCGTGGTTCGTGAGGCGTTCATATTCGACCTCACCGCGGAGTCGTTCAACAACTCCTTTGTATTGTTTGTTATAGCGACTTCTGATAACCAATCCACGCCTGTCTACTCGCGGGACGAAACCGGTTTCAGGGTTAAAGTACTCTCCAATATCCGCATAGATCGCATCGAGTGAGAATACATTGGTCCGACGGGCGAGTTGGATAAAAACAAGGTCGTCCTCGGTACTCTCTGCCATTTCAAGTCCACCCGCCTTCCATTCTCTTGCGTATTCCAGATTAAGACTTGTATCAGCAGGGAGTTGGATACGGGCATCAAGTCCACCCGCTCGGTCGTAAATGTCCCCGAGTTGTTTGTTAACACCTAAAAACCCCACAGACGATGTCTTCCCAACCTCCCGTTGCAACCGAAAAACAGAATAGTGATAGTTATTCACGAAGGGGAGTTCACCTGCTTCTATCTCTTTATCTGGGTCTTCTGAGCCGGCGAAGGCTTGCATGAAAGCGAGGTTGTACTTACTGAATTTCCCAATGACTTTTCCACCGCCGTGCAGGTCTTCGACCTGTCGGCTATAAAACAGGTCAAGTGGCATTTGGAAGAGTTCGTTTCCTTCAAGGAAAAACGGACGTTTCTCTGGGAAACGGAGCGGAATATCGGTGAGGTTGACGAGGTCAGGGTCCGCCTCAATTTGTGCGAAATCTGGATTAAGCGTCAAATCGACGGTGAAGTCGCCGATCGGATATCGAAGGTCTAATCCAGCATCTGGTTCCAGGGCAGTTGTTGTTTCACCATTTTTCGGCTGTAGTACTTGGGGTCTGAGTGTGCCGTAAGGTTTAAATTTCACGGGGCGTTTAGTGACCAAGCCTGAAATAGGGAGGTCTGTCAACTGTCCGAATTTTGAGACAGCGTACTGACGTTCTCCCAAATCTGCCCATGTTTGCTCCTCTGCGGGTGATTCATCGTTTCGCCAAAAGTTGATACCCCACGTTGCTGTTTCCATTTTCTTTGAAAATCGGAGTTCGGCAAATGGAATGGCAAATTCTGCTGTCCAACTATCTGATCCTTGTGCCGCCTGACCTTGCCAGTCGCAATCCCATGAAATGGCGGTGCCGATCATAGACTGACCTGTGCGTCTGTTCGCGCCTTCATTAATCAAACGTCGGTCGGTTTGTGTACCGAGCGGGTTTAAGGCAAAGGCATAACAGTTCCTGCCGTCATGGAAGGTATCGATTAAGATTTCAACGTGATCATCGGAAAAGAAAAAGGAATCGCGCCGCGTCTGATTCGCTGCGAGATTGCCCATGTCGGTTTTAAAACATTCAAAGGCGACATAGAGATTATTGGCATCGTAAGCGAGATAGATCGTCGTTGACTGCGTGGCAGGTTCACCACGTTGCGGTTCAAATTGGGTTAACTCACCGGTTTTAGCACTATTTTGCCAGCATGTATCATCTAATTTTCCGTCAATTGTTGGAGGTGTTTCGATGCGTACTGCTTTAATGGCACGATTTGTGAGCGTTTCGGGGGGCTCCTCATCTGTGTCTGCAGACAATCCCGTAGGACTCCACAAACAAAGGATAAAGTAGAGTGTTAATATCAAATACGGGCTAAGCCGTGCCCTAATTATTCGCATTGGTTTATGTATCCAGAGCCTCCTTTTTTCTTTCAGTCTGCCTACGATTTTAGCGTATATCCATTTTCCTGTCAATATCAAAAGGAGTGAAACGATTTTCGTTGCAGTGAATGTAAACTAAATTAAAGCGATTTGCGTTATTGCTCGCGTTGTTATATAATATTAAATAGCATTGCCTTTGCAACAATAAACGGAGGAACTCAGTGTTCTTTTTTACACGCAAAATCTTTATACTGCTTTTATGTCTTACCATCTTCTTTCCCGTTATGGCTCTTGCGGGACCCGGACGGACTGGCGCGCAAATTTTGAACCTCGGTGGTGGTGCGCGCGCAAGAGCCCTCGGCGACGCGTTTTCTGCGATGTCAGGCGATGTAACCACGTCGCTTTGGAATCCAAGCGGGTTAGCCGACATGCCGGAAAGTAAACTCCGATCTGGCAAAAAAGCAGCACAAGCCTCAATGTTTTATACAGACTACAGCGCGCCTTTCGGAGAAGCAGGGGAAGGATTGTATTATACTTTCCTCTCTGGCGCGATGCCACTCGGTGATGTTGGGACTATCGGCGCAACACTTCAGATGCAAGGACAGGGCACAATCGCCGTGACGACCGATTCTCCGGATATCCTACGCGAGGAAAGTCTCGGCACCAACTTCGCTTTGACGCTCTCTTACGCCGACCGCATTACCGAGTCTTTATCAGCAGGAATCAACGGTAAGATGATTCGGATGGTGCTCGGACGCGAGAGTGGAAGCTCTTATGCTGTCGATTTGGGAATGCAATACCTCCTTCCATTTGACGCTCTCCCGACGACGCTCGGTGTTGCAATTCAGAACGTTGGACCCGGCATCTCTTTCATTGATGAAAACCAAGCTGACCCACTACCGCGGTTCTTACGAATCGGGACTTCTATGAGTCTTTATCGCGCTAAGTATCACGACCTTCGCCTTGTCAGTGGTGTGACAGCCTATATCGATAAATTGGCAGAAGATGAAAACGAATTAGCCGTTGATCTGGATCGCCTGAACGCTGAACGGGAGGAAAAACTGACCCGGGAGCAACTACTTTCCGATCGTGGTGTCGGTATCCGTGCATTTGAATGGCGGCATCTTCAAAAGAATCTCGGCTTGGAGTATTGGCTCGCCGGTGTGCTGGCATTGCGCGTTGGCTACAAGTCGGAACCCGGTATTAACTTACCGAACTTAACAGATTACATTACTGCAGGTGTCGGTGCCCGAGTATTTCTCTTCAATATTGACTTTACAATTGGACCAAGCTTCGGCCCAAGCCGCTCGCGACTCTATGAAACCACAGTGCTGTTCATCTTTTAGAAGGAAGATAACGAAAAGTGAAATCTAAGATCCACATTTTATCAATCGTGCTGATGTTATGTTTAGCATCCGAGTTCTGTGTAGCATCCGAAGGGCGTAGCAGATCACTGCTCACAACTTTTTATTTAGATTCTGCCCTCGGAAGCCGTACGCTCATGAATCAATCTGCTGTTGTTATGGAGGCACCCCCAGAACTTCAACCCCGAAAATCTCCAAATGAAGCGTTCCTCTATTCGCTTGTTATTCCGGGTATGGGACAACTTTATACAGGTGCCAAGCGCGGATACCTCTATGCCGCTGCAGATGTTGTTTTACTGACAACCTATTTTATTTTACGAAATAGTGCCTCAAATACCCGCGAAAACTATCGAGATGTCGTCAGGCAACACGTTACTTTTATCGGTCCGGGATCCTTTGAAGATTGGGATCCGATTGAGGACTTTGAACACGCTACGCAGTATGAGACATGGAACCATGTTTACGATTCAGAGGAGACCCGAACACGTACTGGCAAGTGGTACTGGGCAGACCTTGATCCAGGTCTAAAAAACGAACCCGACTTAGACATCGACTTTGAATCGCGACATCGACTTGAAGCTTTTGACTTGCGACAGCAGGCAAACGATACATTTCAACGCGCCCGTACAATACTGGGTTTGGCAATTTTAAACCACGTTGTGAGTGCAGTAGAGGCGAGAATTACGACAAAGCGTTTTAATACTCGCTTACAAAATACAATGGCACAAACGCAAACTGACACTCTTGAAATAGATTTACAAACTGACATAGAGGCTGGCGCACTGACAAGTGCACTCGTTCTACGAAAAAGGTTTTAAAGGAGGATTCTATGCCGTTAGAACTATCAAATCTTTTAGAAGTACTCAACTCGGTTACTGCGATTCCTATTATCCCTTTCAACGGAGACACAATTGATTACACCGGACATGCCAAAAACGTTGACTATTTGATGCGTAACAACTATCTTGATGAAGGACGAAAGCGTGTCATTGCTATCGCCGGAACCAGCCTGATCCATCATATCAGCGAAACCGAGCAACTGCGCATCATTGACCAAACCGGACGACAAATCGGAGACGATGGTATCCTCATGTCGGGGATTGTTCCCAACCCGATCCGTCAAGCCGGTCAACTCATTGAAGCACAGTCGGAACTCCAGAGACCGCCAGATGTATACTTGCTCATGCCCTTAACGGGGGTCTCAAATCCAGAGGGCATCTACCAACAGTACATGGAATTCGGTGAGAAATACGGCACGGGTTGTGGGGCGCGGTTCCTCTACTATTTCCGTCAGAAACGCGACCTGTCAGCAGTCATTCGGCTCCTCAACGATTCACCGCATTTCGTCGGTGTGAAAATCGGAACGGGTGAAGAAGATGTGGAACCGCTTGTGGAAGGCGTTGGAGACAGCGGAATTGTGATGTGGGGTATCGGTGATAGATGCACTCGTCCTGCCCAATTGGGAGCAAAAGGACATACTTCTGGTATTGCTGTTGCCTTTGCGCGTGCCTCTGACGAGATTAACAACGCACAACGTCGTGGCGATTACGAAACCTCAGCCCGTGTTGAAGCCGATATTGCACCGCTTGAGGAGATTCGTTTCATGAACGAGCGTGTCTATAACTATTCTGCTGTTGTTGAGGCGATGATTTTAAGCGGTTTCGACGATATTGCTGCGGGTACCGGTGGTCCGTTTAACCCGCGCGTTCCATCAGAAATTCAGGAACAACTCCACACGGTGATGCACAAATTGAAGTGTTACCATTAAAAGGCTTTGACAAAAGTTATGATTTTACGCTAAGATAACTTAAACTGTTACCAAAAAGGTCATAGACGTTTGAATACAAAGTCTTCTCAAGCGAAAAATACATCACTCTTCAGTTTCGCACAGAACATTGGATTGACAAATGCAATCATCTTTATCGGGGTGGTTGTGAGTTATCTTTTTACCGCGCCCCCTGTTTCGGTCAGCAGTTTCTCCGAGCGATTTCGGTTGATAGTCGCTGATATAGATGCCGTGATCCCGGCAGCATTTTTTGTTACATTTGCGATTGATGTAGGAGGATCGTCACTCATGTTATTCTGGAATCTGATGAAACGCGAATTAAATAAATATGACGCTAAGCTTATAGAACAAGGAAGAACCGAGGGCATAGAACAAGGAAGAACCGAGGGCATAGAACAAGGAAGAACCGAGGCCTACCAACAGATAGCCGAGTGGAACGCTCGACGGCTTGAAGCGGCAGCAAAAGGTACCCCTTTTGATGAACCTCCACCGACACAAAACGGGGATCAACCGAATCCATAGTTCCCTCAACTGTAACAAGAAGAACTGAACATGTCTTATGATAGTTTAGCACTTCGCTTGGTCGTGCAGGAATTGCGTGAAACTCTTTTAGATGGCACAATTCGACACATTGAACAGGCGAATCCCCACACTTTTTCATTTAAAATAGGTCGCGGCCCTCAGACGGATTGGCTGACGTTATCGGCTCATTCGTTGCATGCTCGCGCCCATCTCATTCAAAAACCGCCGCCCGGACAAAAACAATCCTATCTGGCAGATTTTCTCACAACACACCTCAGACGCGGCACGATTACTGCGATTGAGCAGCTCGGTTGGGATCGGATACTCAAAATAACCGTTCAACCCGTTTCGGATGAACCCATACAGCTGTCCCCTAAAGCCGTTATCGCCGAATTTATGGGCAAACATAGCAATATCATCTTGATTGACGCAACCGACGACAGAATTCTGGAAAGCCTCAAACGCATTGACGAGACGATGAGCCGACACCGAGAAATTTTGCCCGGTGAGACGTATACCTTGCCACCACAACAGGAGAAGTTAGATCCACTGACGCTGGATAAATCAGCGTTTACTGAACTTTTTGGCGGACGAGAAGCAGTGAGCTGGCGGCAACTCTTTAACAAAATCGACGGCTTTAGTCCGACGCTCGCAAAAGAGGTCGTCGCTCGGGCACCCGAAACAGGACTCTGGGATGCCTATCGACAGGTTATTGACTGTTTCGATGCAACGCACGCTTCACCGCAACTCCTCATGGATGGAGATGAACCGATCGCAGCATCAGCGATGGTGCTGCAACAATTTCCGCACGCCGCCTCTCAAGCGTTTGACACGATGAGCGATGCGCTCGCTGCATACTACGATGCAATCACTTTGAAAGAAGGTATTGCTTCAGAACGCCGCGCGCTCACACAAGCGTTGACGAAACAGGAGAATCTGCTCCAGCGAAAAGCGGACGGATTGCTCACCGATCTGGATCGGGCAGAAAAAGCGGAGGATTACCGCATCCAGGGTGAATTGATTCTCGCCAATTTACACGCTATCACCCGCGGACAGAAACAGGTTGAACTCCAAAACTATTACAGCCCTGATCTTGAGATGTTGTCGATTCCACTCGACCCAGAGCGAAGTCCATCCGATAACGCACAAACCTATTTCAAGAGATATACCAAAGCGAAACGGGGACGTTCACGCATTCAACAACTTATTTCGGATGTAGAAGCCGATCAAGCAACACTGCGTGTGTATGCATCCAAATTGGACACCGCTGATACTTTAGAAGCACTACAACGTCTACGGACAGAGTTTGTCACGAACGGCTACCTGAAGATACCCCAGCGCGGTAAACGGAAACAGGAGGTGAGCGAAGGTCCCTTCCGACGGTATACCTCCACCAACGGCTTCCAAATGTATGTCGGGCGGAACAGCCAGTCCAACGACTTGCTCTTACGCCAGGTCGCCAAGCCGCGCGATATGTGGCTCCATGCCAAGCAAATTCACGGTTCGCATGTTATCATCCGCAATCCAGAGAATCGCCAAGACATTCCGATGCCGACGTTGTTGCAAGCCGCACAACTCGCTGCGTACTACAGCAAAGCACATCACGCCAGCAATGTGCCTGTCGATTATACATGGGCGCGATATGTCGTGAAGCGTAAGGGCAACGTCGCCGGTTACGTACATTACACGCGTGAGAAGACGTTGTTCGTTGAGCCTGCTGTACCGAAATCAAAGGAGGAGTAAGAACAATTTTGTATGGCTGATTTGAGAAACACGATTGCACACATCCTTGAACACGAACAACACTTAGCAGATGCCAATGAAGCGACCCTCCAACAATATGTTGTCTTGCCCATTTTACGGGCTTTAGGATGGGATGATACCAACTTGGCATCTATGGAAATTCTACCAGAATATAAGGTTGAAAGTCGAAGGGCTGATTATGCCTTGCACATTCAACGAGAGCAGAACCCTGTGGTGCTCATTGAGTGTAAACGGTGGAATCAAGCAATCGAAAGGAACGAAGAGCAAATCTGCTTTTACGCCTATAGCGGAAATGTCCCATTAGCGATAATTACAAACGGCAAACTCTGGCGATTTTACCTCTCTCGTTGGGAAGCCTCAAGTTTGAGTGATAGAATTTTTTGTGAAACCGATATTGGAAATCGAGAGGATGCTATCGCCAATTTGGACAAATATCTTCTAAAATCTAATGTGGTATCCGGCGAAGCAGAGCTGAACGCCGAAATCGCATTGGAAGAAGAAGCTGATGCCTCTGAACCGAGTTCAATTAATCCTGATTCTGACTTTACCGATAGCATAATTGATGACCAACCGGAAGGAGGGCAAACTAGAGTTGCTTCCGAAATTAGCGGAGAGTGGACAGGAGAGCGAGTTAGAAATTTAGTATCCGAAGAAATGAGAGATTTCCACGAAGCGAATTTCTCTGCAGGAAGATGCAATGTATTTTACAGAAGAGTTGCAGAGATACAGAATTTGATTCAGGCAGAGGGCTGGGAGTTAAAAACCAAATTTACTGAAAAAAGTTGCCGTTTTTGGTTAACGAATAAAGGAGTTACACAAGTTAAAAGTGTATTTGGAATACATCTTCAGTATAACCCCCTTACGCTCAATGTCCGAATAATGAAAAGAGACGCAGAAGAGTTGAAGCGTCAATGTGGATGTAAATTTTATTCGGTTAGTAAGAATAAGAACGCTGATTATGTCTATTACTATGTCCCTGATGATATAACAGAACTTCGACCTGTGCTTGCGTTTGCCTATAACAAACATCGCGGGAATTAATTCCGCTAAGTGTCCACCGTAAACACTTTCCTACTAACCTAAGTTGCTATCTTTGTAGCATAAACTGTTAGATTGTGCGGAGAAAGGCGCAAACTGAAAGTTTACGCTACAAAGTTTCAGGGATCATCAACCCTTTTAAGAAAAAGATGGCTGCAGGTTTCCCAAAATCTTGTAAGTAGCAACTTGGGCTAATCTACCAAAATGTATGGACATCAGTTCATAATCCTGTTATACTATGCCCACTGTTTAACATAGGAGGAATCCGCTATGAAATTGGTTAAGTTGTGCATGCTGATTGCCCTCTTGGGTGCAGTCAGTCTTTTCTCAGTAGGTATCGCTACAGCATTAGAGGAATGGGTACACATTGACATAGAAGATTTTGTCAACACAAAACTGGTTGATCACGAATGGTGGACATTGAATCCCGGGGACAGCACGCTCTCACGCTTGCCGATTGGTGAGGTAGGCGAGTTCGAGGGCCCCGACGGGAAAGTAGAATTTCAGATTATAGACGGTGCGATTGTCATCTTCGGCACGAATGCCGCGAAATGGCCCAAGGCGGTGAATGACATCGTCATTGGCGGCAAGGCAAAATTCGTCTATTTTTTCCATGCGACCGGATGGGAGCAGAACGGCGTTCCCAGCTACAAGTTCGTGATGCACTATCGGAGTGGAAAAAAGGAAGAACTTGAGATGATTTCAGGTTTCAACTCCGATGACTGGTGCCACGATGATGCGGGACTCCAAGACGATAACTCTGTCTGGGGATGGGTGAAGAAGGAAGGCGGTCCTTGTGGGCACGCCGGGTTAATTACCACCAAATGGGAAAACCCGCGACCCGATGATTGGATTGAGACGATAGATGCCGTCTCTTTGGAATTAGGTTCAGTGCCTGTCATTCCAGCGATTACTTTAGGCGAAGGGACACTTGATGTGGATCCAGCGGAGAAATTAGCTGTTACTTGGGGAATTCTGAAAAATCCACGTGGATATTAGACTCACTTTATTCGTAGGCGAGGTCTCTTAACCTCGCCTATTTTTTTATCTATCCGCGTTGTGCTATAAAAAATTGACTTTGTGGGTTGTGTATGCTATAATTATATTAGCGATCTATCTTTACGAAAATGAAGAAGATTCACTGCCGAGTTTTAAGCGAAAGTTGTTCTCGAGGCTCTCAACGGCGAAAGTTCTCAAAGGGAAAACCCCCAAACATAAAAAGGAAAATTCAGAAATGAACCATTTTCAGAGAAGCAGCACCTATCTGGTATGTGCCTTATGTCTGCTGCTGTCAGTGTTATTTATCAGTGAATCAACTTACTCTCACTCAATATCGACTCCGGCTGATATAACGTCCACAGAAGGTACACCGGAACTCGTTATACATATAGATATTTATGATGACGACGGAAACTTTATAACGCATTTACACGATTGGGCAATCTCATGGTATACGCAGGAGGAAGTAGACGAGATTCACGCCAACAATCCTCATACCAGCAAGGCTGTGATAGAGTCCCTGCCTAAAGTAGGGGATGTAAAAGGGGTTTCCCAGAGAACTTATAGCACGCCCTTTTTTCCATCGCCTGATGATCTAAGTGAGATTGGTAAACCAGATCCGGATGGTAAATATGATAACTATGGACGTGTTTCTACTCCTCAAGGTGGGGCGCAGACCACACAACAGTCTTCTCAAGATGAGGCACAGACCACACAACAACAGTCTTCTCAAGATGAGGCACAGACCACACAACAGTCTTCTCAAGATGAGGCACAGACCACACAACAATCTTCTCAAGATGAGGCACAGACCACACAACTCCCGCTCCCGAACTTAGTCGTTGACTCGCCTCAGATCAGCAAGACTACCTTTTTAGTTGTTTCAATACCGGCCCTAAGCAAAACAGTCGTAGATTCAGGTGAATCTTTTACACTTTCTGTTACTGTTGAAAATACAAGTGAAAGTTTATCACCTGAGGCCATACTAAGATATTATCGCAGCTCTGATGTTGGCGTGAGTGGGACAGAAGTTGGTGAAAAGACCGTGAGTCCGATCGCAGCCATGGGCAGCAGCGATGTGAGCATTTCACTCACCGCGCCAGATGCGCCCGGCACCTATCTTTACTACGCGTGTATAAGTAGCAATACGGATAACACTTGCACACCTCACTCTGTTAAACTCACTGTGCAAGGACAGTCACAAGACACGCCTGGCGCGCCGTCTGTGGTTGGGATGAAGTTTACCGATGCGGAGATAGAACGCATCGAGGCGCAGGTTGCGTTGTTAGTAGCAACAAATGATCGGTCGCCTGCGGCGATGCAAACGTTGGCGCATCTCCGGCGTTTGATTGCCGCAGCACGTCCCACACAGACGCAGCTCCTCGCTAACTACCCCAACCCGTTTAACCCCGAGACGTGGATCCCCTATCACTTGGCAAAAGATGCCGATGTATCGCTCACCATCTATGACCTAAATGGACAGGTGGTTCGGGAATTAGCACTCGGACATCAAGCCGCGGGGATGTATCAGCGTCGGAGTCGTGCGGCGTATTGGGATGGTAAAAACGCATTCGGTGAGTCTGTAGCGAGTGGAATTTATTTCTATACCTTTACGGCAGGTGAGTTTACAGCGACCCGTAAGATGTTAATATGGAAATAAAGAAGATCTTTTCAATGAACTCATAGCGAGTAAGAGTTTAGTATTTTTGCGGCTTTACAACAGACTTGACGCTTGAGATACCCAAGATCGTCGAATACCATAGACAAAGATGGCAAATGCAAACAGCATTTCGGATTCGATGTCTATCGTCTGAAATCTCGGAAAAGTATCAATCGGTTCGTCCAACTCAGTTTTGCTGCAACAAGTCTCACGAAGTTGGTATTCACGATGCCCGCTGCTCCGGAGAAAAAAATAAGCGTTGAGAAGGTCTGTGAACATCTCAACATTCATGGGTATCGCCCCGGAAAACTCACACAAGGTTGGCAGGTGGCTTATCTCCGTTCGCAAATAGCCGTCTCAATATTTTCTGCCCAGTTCAAAGAAAAAACAAACTCGCAGAATATTAAGGTGAGTTTTCAAGACGATACAGCCCCGCCTTTTGACAAGGCAGCGTAAGTTTACATACAATAGTGTCCAAACTTTAGTATCTTTAGTCGCAACACTTTATTATATCATGACATTGCAACACGAAATAAAATTAATATAGGAGGAATTCGATGCCAGCAAAGCAAATTATCTTTGACGAAGAAGCAAGGGTGGCACTCAAGCGCGGTGCAGATACGCTCGCCGATGCTGTGAAAGTTACCCTTGGTCCCCGCGGGAGAAATGTTGTCATTCAAAAATCTTTCGGGGCACCGCTGGTAACATGCGATGGTGTCACCGTCGCAAAAGAAATTGAACTCCCGGACCCCTATGAAAATATGGGTGCCCAACTACTCGAATCTATCGCAACGAAAACAAACGATGTCGCAGGAGATGGAACGACCACGGCTACTTTGTTGGGTCAGGAAATTCTTCACGAAGGTCTCAAGAATGTTACTGCCGGCGCCGACCCCATGCAGTTGAAGCTGGGTATAGACAAAGCTGTGGTCGCTGCTGTTGATGCAATCACTGCACAAAGCCGCGCTGTGAATACACATGAGGAAATTTTACAAGTCGCCTCAATCGCCGCCAATGACCCAGCAAACGACAGTAATATCGGTGCCATCGTTGCTGAATCCCTTGAAAAAGTCGGAAACGATGGCGCGATCACTATTGAGGAAGGTAAAACCTCAGAAACGACCGTCGACATTGTTGAAGGTATGCAGTTCGACCGCGGTTTCCTTTCACCGAATTTTGTAACCGACGCGCAGGAGCAGGTAGTCGAATTTGAGAATCCTTACGTTCTCATCAATACCGAGAAAATTTCCACAGTGACGGATCTTGTGCCAATTATGGAAAAAACGATGCAGCTCGGCAGACCTTTGCTCATTATCGCCGAGGATGTTGAAGGCGAGGCACTCTCTACATTGGTAGTCAATAAACTCCGTGGAAATCTTCAGATCGCTGCTGTTAAAGCCCCAGGTTTCGGTGATCGACGTAAAGAGATGTTAGAAGACATCGCGATCTTGACGGGTGGTCAAGTCATCTCTGAAGAGACAGGCATCCGCTTAGAAAACATCGTTGTCGGTATGCTCGGAACAGCACGGCGCGTCGTTGTTGACAAGGATAACACCACGATCGTTGGTGGTAGTGGTGCCAAAGAGGCTGTTGATGGGAGAGTCGCCCAGATTCGGACGCAAATCGAAGAAACAACCTCCGAGTATGATCGGGAGAAGTTAGAGGAACGACTCGCTAAACTCGCAGGCGGTGTCGCTGTTGTCAACGTTGGTGCTGCGACAGAAGTCGAGATGAAAGAAAAGAAGGCTCGGTTTGAAGATGCGCTCGCCGCAACACGCGCCGCTGTTGAAGAAGGCATAGTACCCGGTGGCGGTACAGCACTCTTACGGGCTGCTGGATCGCTGAGTGGTTTGGAATTGGAAGGCGACCAAGAAACGGGGCTCAATATTATCCGCCGCAGCTTGCTTTCACCTGTACGCGCTATCGCTGAAAATGCGGGTATGGAAGGCTCAGTTGTTGTTGCCGAGGTACAGGACGGTGAAGGTAATTACGGTTTCAATGCCGCGACAACTGAATATGGCGATATGCTTGAAGAGGGTGTCGTTGACCCGACGAAAGTGGTCCGATCGGCATTACAGAATGCTTCGAGTATCGCAGGTTTGCTGTTGACGACTGAAACGCTCATTACTGAGATTGAGGAACCACCGGATCCTGCTGCTGCCGCGGCTGACCCACACGCTGGACACTTCCATTAGGTTTATTCACCGTTAGGCGCGCTTCTAAAGCGCGCCTATCTACACGAATACAGGACTCTATTTTCTATTCTATCTGTCCGTGTATTTAATACCGTGCCTCCATCCCGTCATCCCAATCACAATCAAGACAAAACATCACATTCGGTCCCAAATACTGGATGTTTTTACCGTTACATTCTGGGCATATTTTTATCGGTTTTTCTGTTTCGCGCTTCTCACCATGTTGGAGAATATTCAGGTAGTATACCTTTAGCACACCCGGATAACGGTGTCCCATCGGACAGCGAATCAGGTTAGAGTTATCATTCTCAAAACGTTCCATTGTTTCCCGAAGAAACGTCAACCGATGGTGACAGATCGGGCAAGGGTTAGGGGTCAACTCCTTTAAAACGACCAGATCCGTGTCTTCTTGTTGGATGGAAACCCCCAAAGCGAGGTGATGCGCGAGTTGCAGGTGCGATATACCTGGATACCCAAGTTTTTCGGCGAGTTCTGAAACAATTGTCGCGTAACTTTGTGGGCTTAGTACTACCTCTGTCGGAATCATCGTTCCGCCCTTTAAGCTGGAGAGGAGTTGATAGATGCGTTCTAAAATAGGCGGTCACCTCCTATATTTCCCTAACGGAAAAACTAAACTGTTCTACCTTCGGTTGGTTCAGAAACTAATGTCCGCTCACTACCGCGCGCGAGGGGTGATGTTGATACGCCCCTTTGGGAGCGGTAAGCATCAGCCGGTTGATTCCGAATCAGAATCAAGTCGTCGCCGTCACGCTCAATAATATCGTCCTTCATTAATGTAATTTCAAACTTTCGCATGCTGGTCATGAAGTTGACGGTGATACGTGCTGTTGCTTCCAACTTAATCTGCCAACCCGTTGCCGTTTTCGTCCGAGTGAACCGATCGCTAATATCAAGGGACTGCATCTGTGCAGCGTTTACGATCACACCGCTTTGTGCCTGTGTTTGGTCTTGAGCCTCGACGACAGCCTCGTCGTTGTTTTGTTCCGCCATGTTGCCCTCCACCTTTATAGGATTTGAATTGAGCATATTCTAACATAGACAATTATCTCTTGTCAAAATTATTTGTTACGCTTGATATGGGATCGTTTTCGCGCGTAGGTTAGGTAAAGCGAAACTTAGGAGCCGGTAGCGGGGCTTCAAACATATAAAAGAGTAGCGCAGCAGCGCAGAGAGCAGAAATCGCATTGACATCGATCCCCTAATTAGACTATAATATGTTGTGAAAGGAATTAGCCAGATATGCGATTCACCTATTTTTGGCCCGGGTGGATGGTTGTGCTCGGTATTGGCATCGTCATCGGTATAACCATATTTGTTTATTTGCGGGTAGCGCGCCCTTTGCACCCGAGGTATAGATTTTTGCTTATTGTGCTGCGGATTGCTGCAGCCTCAATTCTGCTTGGGTGTCTCTTAGCCCCTGTCGTTATCGAAAAGAAAGACATCACACCACCGACGCACCTTTCCATTTTAGTGGATACCTCGCGAAGTATGGAACTCGTTGACCCCGGCAGGAATGAGATACCTGTGTCGAGACTCAATCAGGTGAATCAACTGCTTTTCAGCGTACCCGGACAATTTCTACAAGCTCTGCAAGATAGGTTTGAAGTCCATCTCTATCCTTTCAATACCGGACTACACCAAAATGTTCTGTTACCACAAAACGATGATTCGCCAATACCACAGTTTGAGGTGGAAGGCGCACTGACTGATATTGGAACTGCTATAAGGGAAGCCGCGGCAGCGTGGAAAGGACAACAAACCGCTGGTATTCTCCTTCTGACAGACGGTGCCCACAATTCTGGACAATTCCCTTTAGAGACAATTACAGCATTGGAGGTGCCGATCTATTCAATAGGGATCGGTTCTGTGGAGCCGCCAAAAGACATTCAGATTCAGCGTGTTGATTACACGCCAGTCGTTTACACCGACCATGAAAGCATCATCCGTGTGAGTGTTGCACAAACAGGCTATACGGGTAAAACAACCCAGTTATCTTTGCGCGAAGTGGAGAGTCAAAGCCTCGTAGACACTGCAACTTTAACCTTTGACTCACATGAAAAAGGAGAGGCTACAGATACCGCTACAAAACAAGTTGTTAAATTAAAAGTGACACCGCAATCAGAGGGGAATTTTCAATACGCCGTTACGCTTCCAACACTTGATGGTGAACTCACGGAGGCGAACAATCAAAAGACATTTTCAGTCAAGGTTGTGAAGGCAAAACTGAACGTTTTTTATCTCGAAGGCAGACCCAGATGGGACTACACTTTCTTGAAGCGGGCATTGGAACGTGATCCAGATATTGAGGCTACCTGTGCAATCTTATCAGGTAAAGGGGTAAAACGTCTACCGGCAGATAGCCTGCTCAATCGCTTAGATGGGTATTATCCCCAAAAAACGCCGGCATCGGAAACCCCACGGTTCCCTGAAACACTCACTGCGCTGTCTAAATACGATGTGCTAATTTTAGGTGATTTGGGGGCTGAACATCTTACTGAAACGCAACAACGCGCAATTGTTGATTTCGTTGAGAGGCAAGGAAAACCGATTATCTTTCTACCCTCTCGGAACATGATTGGCGTAAATGGGCTTGGGAATACGGAATTAACGCATCTTTTGCCGATTGACATCCCGAAAAATGGATGTCGCGTAGAAGATACAGAATTCACCGTACAGTTAACCCAATCTGGCGCATTTCACCCAATGTTGCAGCTTGAGGGTATCCAAGGCAGGCAAACAAGCCAAACTGACGGACAGGGCGGAAGTAATTTAAGCTTATGGCGTAATATGCCAGCCTTGTCGCGGTCCTTTAGTGGATTCCGTCTCAGGGGTGGAGCGACTGCTCTGATGAAGAATGGGAAAGGTACACCGGTTTTGATTCTTCAGAGAGCCGGTTTAGGCAAAAGCCTGCTGATTGCAGCGGAGGGGTACTGGAATTGGGATTTTGGGGTCAAAACTTTTAAGGACACTCGTTATCACGCAATTTACCCACGCTTTTGGGCACAGGTGTTGCGGTGGATGGCAACAGATACCGATGACAAGAACGTATACCTTACGACAGATGCCTCCACTTATACAATCGGAGATACAGTAAGGATTACAGCCTATCTGTATTCTGAAACCTATCAACCCCAAACCGGGGCAACAGTTCAGGTTGAAGTGATACCTCCTGATGGTACCCCCTTTCAAGTTGGCAGTCAGCAATCAGCGGCCAACAGTCAGGAGGATAACAGTCAGCAAAGAGATTCTCTTGAATCAGACCTCTCTTTAACTAACAACGCTTTAGCTGATATGAATAACCTTTATACTGCACAATTCGTCTTACTACAGAAAGGGAAGTACCGCATTCGTGCGACGGGTAGGAGTGGTAACCTGAAATTAGGTGAGGACCAAATTGATATTTATGCCCATCCGCAACTTGCTGAATTGGAGACCCCGCAGCTCAATGAAAATTTGCTGAAACAACTCGCAGCACAGACCGGTGGTGCCTATTTTACTATGGCTAATGCGGAAGCGGTACCTGAAAACATTGCTAAAGTCCAAAACTCGATATTCGTTGACGCTGAACGCGAACTTTGGTCTCATCCGTTAGTGCTTATTGCTGTCGTCGGATTATTGGGGACTGAATGGTTTTTACGAAAACGAATTGGACTCACTTAAATGGTTATCAGTGGTCAGTTATCAGTTTTCAGTCCACAGGTCTTGTGGTACTGACAAATCGTTGCAACGGCTTCATTATTCACTGATAACTGACAATTATAGTAAAGTGTAAAAATAAGTGAACACTAAAGACGCTAAAACTTGAAGTGCGGCAAAATGGTAAATAGTTCCATCCAAACCTCTTTAACTGATAACTGCAAACTGAAAACTCATAACTATTTTTGGGTCGGATGCTTTCTTTTCTACGCTGCGATTGGCATATTGGTGAACGGAGCGTTGCGGGCTTCTGATGCCCCCATAACTATCGCTCAAGTTCACTATGGTGGCGGTGGCGATTGGTACGGCGACGCAACAACTATCAAAAACTGGCTTCGGCTTCTCCAAAACCGGACAGATATTGAGACCGCTAAGGACCGAGTCATCATTAAATTGACGGATCATACCCTTTATCAATATCCGATACTCTATTTGGTAGGTCACGGGAATATCCGATTGGCTGAAAGTGAAGTCGAGACATTGAGGGATTATCTTAAGAGCGGGGGGTTTCTGTTTGCGAATGATGATTACGGACTCGATAAAAGTTTTCGCCGTGAAATGCGGAGGGTATTTCCAGAGCAGGACCTGCAACCGATACCAAACACGCATCTGATTTACCGCTGTTTCTACGAGCTGCAGGGATTACCCAAGATTCATGAACACGACGGTGAACCGGCACAAGGATTCGGACTTTTTCATGACGGACGTATGGTGGTTTACTACGTCTACAGTGCCGATATTGGCGACGGGCTTGAGGACGCCGATGTGCATCCAGACGATACACCGCAGGTTCGGGAACTCGCGGCAAAAATGGCGGTAAATATTGCTGTGTATGCGCTGACACACTAAAGGAGCGAAATGGAATGGATACACATAATGTAAATCAGGCGTACGAAAACCTTATTGATCGATTGCGTGCTATTCGACGACAGTGGCGATGGCTTACGTTCTCTGACGGGTTTCTGAAGTGCTTTGGTATTTTCGCACTTCTGATGGCTGGAACACTCATCATTTTAGCAATGAGTTTCCAATTGTGGCAATTCCCTTTCTCACGCTGGATACGCATCGCGATTATCCTATTATCAATAGGTGCCGCCGTTTACGCAGCTGTTCGGATGTTCGTTTTGCCACTCTGCAATAAGTTGACGGATGCTGCCGTTGCGGCGCGTCTTGAATCGTCGCAAACGGAGGCAACCTTCGCCGCTGAAAACAGGGTTCTCAGTGCTGTCCAACTTTGGAGGACTTTGCAGGACAATCGACTTGGATATGCTCCAGAATTCGTTGAACACCTGATTTTACAAGCCAGCCAAGATATTGAACAGGTGCAACACAAACGGGTATTTCAACCTGAGTTTAGGAAGATTCGGCGAAGCGCAGGTATCGCTGTTGGCGGTATTTTACTACTTTTACTTACACATTTCCTTTTACCGACTGCGTTTACAGGGTTCGCGCAGGCTTTCCAGACCTTACCAAAAACGTTACAAGACGATCAGGAATATCTTAAAAAATCCATTCAAATTACTAAAATCCAGCCCGGTAATATCCAAATTGAGCGGGGCACCGATATTAACGTAACCGCCGAAATAAGCGGGCACCTTGGTGCTTCTGTCGCACTCTACTATCGCGTTGCAGACATTGAGAATCAGGGTTCCAAATCCCTCCCGCAAGCAGAATGGCAATCGCTACCGATGCACCGAACACCCACTGATGCCAGACCGAATTTACAGGTTTCCGAGGTTTCGAGGTTTCCGTATAGTGCTATATTTGAAAATGTGACGCGTCCGCTTCAATACTACATTTCGGTTAAGGAGGTAACCTCGGAGCAGTATCAAATAGGAATCAGCAATGAACCAATTGTTACACAGTTCCAGTATCGACTTAATTATCCTCCGTATACGCAATTACAACCGCAGACGCTTCCAGCGAACATCGGACATATCCAAGTACTCTTTGGAACAGAAGTTGTATTCACTGGAAAGAGCAACAAACCGCTTCAAGAGGCACATCTCACCTTTGAAGCGTCAGGTAATGTTCCATTGGAGATTACAGAGCAGCAGTTACAGGGTGCTGTGATGGATGAACAGGTACAGGAAACATCCACTACGTCGCAAATAATACAGGGGTCTTTTGTCGCTCGACAGAGTGAAAACTATCGTATCCACATTACTGACATTGACGGATTCACAAACCCGGATCCCGTTAACTATACAGTTACTGTTCTCGAAGATGCCGCACCCGACGTGGCTATTGTTGCTCCTGCTCGGGACACCGTTTTAGATGATGCTATGTTGGTTGAGCTGAAAGTAGAGGCTACAGATGATTACGGTATACAGGAACTCCAATTAGTATACCGCGTTGAAAACGAAGGTACCCAGCCGGTAAATGTCCCTTTAAAGCGATGGGAAGTTGAGGATGCCCTCTCACACAGATCGGTTTTTGTGGCATATACGTGGGATGTGGATCGGGTTGGTATTTTCCCGGGTGAAACGCTTGCTTATTACGTTCAAGCCTTGGATATTGACAATGTCTCAGGACCGAATATCGGCAAATCTCATACCTATACGCTTCGTTTTCCCTCTCTCTCCGAGTTATACGACCAAATTGCTACCGATCAGAAAACCGAACAGCGTGGCCTTGAGGAACTCGTTGATGAGCAGGCAGATGCTACGGGTTTGGTGGATACACTCCTTGATAAAATCAGGAAAAGCCAAGAACTCACCCTCAATGACGAAAACCTGATGCAACAGGTGCTCGAAAATCAGAAACAGATTGAGGAGACGGCGAAGCAGCTCATCGAAGACATGAAAGAGACTGCGGAAGATATGGAACAGAACCAACTCTTCGACGCTGAGACGATCGAAAAATATGAAGAACTGCAAGATCTGATGGAGAAAGCACTTTCTGAAGAACATAAGGAATTGCTAAAAAAGTTGGCAGAGGCACTCGCGAAACAGGAAGTCAACGAGCAGGAAAGGTCGATGGCGGAAGCGAATCTCAGTCAAGAACAGTTCTTACAACAATTAGAGCGTGCCAAATCGCTTTATGAACAAATTCTCCTCCAACAGGAGCTCGAAGCAGCAGCGAAACAGGCGAAAGCACTCGCTGAACAGCAGAAGCAGCTGATGGATACGTTGGAGTCGTTGGCACAGTCCGCGCCTACAAACGATCTTGCACAAAAAGAGGACCGCGTGACGGATGAATTCAAGCAGCTCAGTGAAAAATTAGAAGAACTCGGCACGAAAATGGGGGAACTCGCTCAGAATAGTGAGAACCCGCCGCCACAAATAGAACGTCTCGCAGATGAAATCATACGACTCAACCAGTTTGCACACGAGCATAAATTGCCTGAAATGCTTGAGACGACCAGTGAAAACCTTCGGGGTGGACAGCAGAGCGAAGCACTTGAATCCGGACGAGACGCAGAACAGACGCTCACAGAACTCGCACAGGGCTTGGACAACGCTATGGCGTTCATGGAAGGTGCAAACGCCAACGAAACCCTGACGGCACTACAGGAAGCCGTTGAGAGTGGACTCCATCTTTCGCACCTTCATGAGAAGGTACTCACGCAAACGAATGACATCCTCGCTGTTGGACAGACCAATGCTTATATTCCAAGTGAGATTGTTCGATTGCAAAATCTCGCCGCTGATGAACTCAGTACAGCCGAGAGTATCACGCAGCTTTCCAGTAAGCTTTGGGAATTAGGGAACCGACAGATAGAAGTCCCACCTGAGGCTATATGGCATCTTAACGCCTCGAACGATGCCCTCTCGCGTGCTGCGCGGGCATTAGAGGATAGACAACCAAGCCTCGCTGCACCGATCCAAAGAACCGCACTTGCCGATCTTAATCAGGCTGTCTTTGAACTCCTTGAGGCGATGGGGCAGATGAACCAACAGATGGGTGCCAGTGGATTTCAAAACATGATGGAGCAGCTGCAGCAGCTCGCTGAGAGTCAAGAACAACTGAATGAGATGGCGCAGAATTTGAATCAGCAGCTGCGAGAACAGGGACGAACCCCAGGGATTGAGCAGATGATGCGTCAACTTGCTGCCCAACAGCAGCTTATCCGAGAGGCAACTGAACGGATCGCGGAACGCGCAGAGCAGATGGCGCAGATGCTCGGTAGCCTTGAAAATGTTGCTGAGGAAATGACTGAGGTTGAAAAGGCACTCCGTCAGGGTGAATTGGACGAAAATGTGCTTGATAGGCAAGCGCAAATTTTGACGCGGATGCTTGATAGTCTAAAATCGTTGCAGAAACGGGATGTCGGTAAACAACGCAAAGCAGAGGTAGCGGAAAGGGCTGAAACGCCTGCACAGGAAGTGCCGCCTTTGCATCCCGAACTCCTTGAAATCGTTCGGAAACTCGAAACCACACCTTATGCGAAGGAATTTGAGGACATTCCGTTCCAGTATCGAAAACAACTTCTACAGTACTTCAAGGCACTTTCACAGAAATCGCAGTAAGCAGGTTCATCGAAGGTTGAGTTCTGTTGAAACAGCATGATGGAAAAGTTATGAACCGTAGACGTTTTTTAATTAAGGGAAGCACCGCATTGGCAGGACTGTTTTCTGCTAACGCTACTTTACGACGCTATGCGGATTGCTATGAAACTCATATTGACCAGCCCATAAATGAAAGGGAAAAATCAATGAAAACAGCGGTTAGCATCGTTGACGATACGTTTTATATTAATGGAAAAATTACCTATCCCGGACGTTTCTATCAGGATCATAAAATAGAAGGATTACTGCTCAACACCCGAATGGTGCAAGGCATTTTTGATGATCGGAACCCCGAAACCCTACATCTCTGGGAATACCCAGATACAGGGGAATGGGACCCAGAGCGCAATACGCGTGAATTTTTAGCCGCTATGCCGACATGGCGTGCACACGGCGTATTAGCCTTCACTATTAATCTGCAAGGCGGGAGTCCTGAAGGCTACTCTAAAGCGCAACCGTGGCATAACTCCGGTATAGAAGCCGACGGCAGTCTGAATGCAGATTATCTGTCGCGACTTGAGCGCATTATTGATTTCGCCGATACACTCGGTATGGTTGTCATTCTCGGTTATTTCTACTTCGGACAGGACCATCGGCTCACCGACGAAAATGCTGTCAAAAACGCTGTTGACAATGCAACCGGTTGGCTCTTTGACAAAGGGTACACCAACGTTATCGTTGAGGTTAACAACGAGTGCAACGTAAGGTATTCACATGAAATCCTGCAACCGCAACGCGTGCATGAGTTGATTGAGAGGGTGAAGGCGACAACCCGCAACGGCAATAGGTTCCTTGCGGGGACGAGTTACGGCGGTGGTCGGGTGCCGTTTGAAAATGTTGTTCGCGCCTCCGATTTCTTGCTTGTCCACGGGAACGGTGTGAGTGATCCGAACCGCATCATTGAGATGGTCCAACAGACGCGTGAGGTGCCGGGCTACCGTCCGATGCCGATTCTTTTTAACGAGGATGACCATTTCGATTTTGATAAGCCGCTAAATAATTTCATTGCGGCTGTGAGCCAATACGCTTCATGGGGTTACTTTGATCCGGGTGAAAATGACTATTGTAACGGTTACCAATCTGTGCCAGTGCAATGGCAAATCAACACACCGCGCAAACGCGCCTTTTTTCAGAAGGCTCGCGATATTACGGGCTATGGTGCTTGATAGCATCAGAAACCGAGTCTGAAACGAAGAGGCACGTTGATATTCAAATCCATCTGAAAGAACCGTAAGGAAAATTAAAAATATGCCACAAATTGATCCAGTCTATTTTGCCATTGTTATTGCTGTTGTCATTATGCTTGGAACGAGCATAAGGATTCTTAAAGAATACGAACGCGGCGTTATTTTTCGTCTCGGACGATTGGTTGCGACCCGGGGCCCCGGACTTGTCTTTATGATACCGTTCTGGATTGAGCGGATGCAGAAAATCAGTCTGCGGGTTATCGTCAACGATGTCACCCCGCAAGATGTGATTACGAAAGACAACGTCTCTGTGAGCGTTAACGCCGTGCTCACTTTCAGGGTAACCGAAGCCGATCGAGCCGTGATTGAGGTTGAAGACTTCGGTTTCGCGATTTCGCAAGTTGCACAGACAACGCTCCGTAGTGTCCTCGGACGCGCTGAACTGGATGACCTACTCTCGGAACGTGAAAAATTAAATCAGGACTTGGAAGACATCATCAAGAAACATTGTGAACCGTGGGGTGTCGAAGTGCTGGCGATGGAGATTAAACACGTGGATCTCCCTGTTGAGATGCAACGCGCCATGGCGAAACAAGCGGAAGCCGAACGGGAACGGCGTGCTAAAGTTACACACGCCGAGGGTGAATTTGAGTCTGCCGAGGTTTTAACCAACGCCGCTGAAATCCTCAGCAAAACCCCGACTGCTGTGCAACTCCGATTCCTTCAGGCTTTGGTAGAGGTCAGTGCCGAAAAGAATTCAACCGTGGTTTTCCCGATCCCGATTGATTTGCTCAGTCCGTTCCTTGAAAAGATAAACGGCGAAGGGAAATAAGGTATCTTAGAATAGCAGCTCACTTTTCCTGTAGGAGCGACTGTTGGTCGCGATCCACAATTCGCAGTAAATAAGGTAGGTGCGGTTTCCTAACCGCACCGAGCAACCCGCCATCTATCCCTTCCTACCTCACCCCCTGAAAACGCTTCCGTTGGTTTTGTGCTACTCCTCGTCCGGCGGCGGATCCTCTGGTGGTTGGAGTTCTCTTACGATATCCGCTATGAGTGCTTCAGCGTCAACTGCTGGGGGATCTATGATGATTTCTACTTTGGGCTCAACTGGAACCTTGGGCAGTTCTCTTACGATGACTTCTATTATCGGTTCAATCGGAACCTCAGGCATTCCTTTTACAATCACTTCGATTTGTGGTTCAATTGGGACCTCAGGAGGCTCTATTACGATGACCTTTACCTGGGGGTCAGCAGGAACCTCGGGCATTCCTTTTACGATAACCTCTATTATCGGTTCGACAGGGATTTCGGGCATTCCTTTTACGATAACCTCTATTATCGGTTCAATCGGAACCTCAGGCGGATCTATGACGCGTACCGCTATTGGTGGTTCAGCGACAACCTCGGGCGGCTCGACTAACGGATTCTCTACGACTGACATCTCATTTTTCTCAGTGGATTGTCCCGTATCCATCGCGGGATCGGGTGTTATCAGGTTTGAATCGCTTCCACAACTTAGCAGAGCGATCAGAGCCGTAAGTAAGACTAAATGTTTCATGATACGCTCCTTTTTTTCTATGGTAAGGGCACACACGGATATACGGTCGAGTTACGAAAGATATTTTAACGTTCTTGAGACATTTAGTCAAGAAACAAGGATGAAAACTTCAAATTTTTTCCTAAATGCAGGCATGCGCTGAGTCTATATCCCCATCCTAAAGAGCAAGGTTGATTCAGGAGCGTCTGATAAAAAATATGTCAAAAATTAGCTTCAGCTTGATTATTTACTGTTTGCTGTCCTTGAACCTTGTAATTGCCCGCTGCATAGGTGGTTGGTTGCATATTAGCCTTTTTTTAAAGGTCAACGTAAGTACAACTCACGCATCATCGACTTTCTTCGATAGCGCGTTCAAAGGCGAAGAACAGATCTTGGATATCCTGACGTAATATGGTTGGGTTCACAGTCAACATGATACGTCGGGAATGATCGACATCTGGGGGCGAAACTATTACCGAATGCGCCTTAAGTATCTTGACAAAACGTTTACTATCAACATCTGATGCTAACTTCAGCGGAAATATATTAGAACCGTGTTCAAAAGGTTCAACATTGATGCCTTCCAACAATCCGTTGATTTTATCAAAAAGTGCTGATGCCCGTGCCATCGCACGATTGAAACGCGCCTCAAACCCATCTATACCACAAAGTGCCAACGCTGCTGCAAAATTTGCAGATGCCAAGCCGCCTCCAAACATACGACGGTCGTGATACAACCCATCTGTGAACTCAGCCGTTCCTGCTAATATTGCTCCAAACGGTGCGCCAAAGTATTTATACAACGATACATACACTGTATCAAACAGCGATGCGTAATCAACAGGCGAAATGCCGGTGGCACCAGCCATCATGTAGAGTCGCGCGCCATCAAGATGACTCCCAATCTGTTTGTCTCGGCAGTAGTCGGTTACCGCCTTCATTTCATCAAACGGCATAATTTTACCTGATTGTCGGCGGACAGGGCTTTCGACCATCACAGCCCCAACCGGATTGATGACCCTTCCGCGCGCTGCCTGCTCTACTGCGACTTTCAATGCTTCGAGTGTAAAATACGGACGCGCCTTTGCCAAGGGCACGAGGTTGATACTACTCAGCCGCGTTGCACAATCACCACTATCATTGTAGAGATGACTCTGCTCCTGAACGATCGCACGCGGTTTAACACCACAAAGTTTTCGGATGGCAAGATGGTTGGCGAGTGTACCCGTCGGCATAAAGACTGCCGCTTCCTTGCCTAACATTTCAGCGCATGTTTTCTCAAGCTGCTCGACATTGCCTCCCAGAGAATAACTGTCAGTTTCAAGCGTAAATTCTTGGTCGAACACAGCAAGTTGCTGTAGCATCGTTGAAGGGGTTTTCGGTTCTCCATCGCCTTGAAAGATAACGGTGTTGTCCAGAAGAGTATCTTGAGTCATAGTATCCACAACTTATACGTAAGAAAAGAAAAGGGCGGGCACAAAAACCCGCCCCTACAATAAATATAGATGTTTTTGAATCTACCAATCCTCATCAAAGAACGGTGTGCTGGGATAACTATAGACGTTGCCTTCATAGTTGCGGAGTTGGATTTCATCGTCATCAAAGGCGACAATTGGGTCGGGCATCAACGCGATTTTTCCACCGCCACCGGGGGCATCAACAACATAATGCGGCACGCCGAGTCCAGATATATGCCCGCGCAACGCAGCAACAATATCTAAGCCTGTCTTTACGGCTGTTCGGAAATGGTCAGTGCCGACAACAAGATCGGCTTGATAGATGTAGTACGGCTTAACGCGGATACGTAGCAATCCCTTCATTAGTTCCACCATCACATCAGGGTCGTCATTCACACCTTTCAGTAGCACAGTCTGGTTACCGAGCGGTATACCTGCATCGGCTAACATGCCACACGCTTTTTCTGTTTCAGGTGTAATTTCGCGGGGATGGTTGAAGTGCGTGTTGATGTAAAAAGGGTGGTGTCGTTTCAAAATCGCACACAACTCCGGTGTGATACGTTGGGGCAACGTTACGGGGACGCGCGAACCGATCCGAATAATTTCCAAGTGTTCAATCGCGCGTAATCCACCGACGATTATATCAATTTTTTTATCCGTCAACATGAGCGGATCACCCCCGGAGATGATTACGTCGCGAATCTCTGGATGCGCCTGAATGTAAGCGAGTCCTTTCTCAACATTATCTTCGGAGATTGAGTGTGGGTCCCCAACTTTCCGTTTACGGGTACAGAAACGACAATAAATTGGACACATGTAATTCACGTAAAAGAGTGCCCGATCAGGGTAACGATGCGTAACGTTTGGCACTTCGCTGTCGTCTTCTTCGTGAAGTGGGTCCTCCACGCCGGTACTCACCAATTCTTTTGGGTCTGGAACGACCTGTTTCCAAATCGGATCGCCAGGTTCTTCTATGAGACTCAGGTAATACGGATTAATACGGATAGGGAATTCTTTGTGAATGCGCTGCATCTCCTCTAAATCAACATCGAATGCAGCGGCAAGTTTTTCAGGGGTGTTGACAGTATCTCTAACAAGACGTTTCCATTCTTCCATCTATGATGTCCCTCCTTTCCAAATTTCCGCGCGAATACTTGTTGCTTCGTAGGTGTGATGCTGTATAGAAAAGCAAACGGCGCGTTACATTCAGGGGTTTGTGACGTGAAGTTGATTAGATATGCTACGGGGCTACCGTGTAGTTTTCGATTGTCACTTTGTTCATAACATCACGTTCGCGGAGCGCGTCTACCACATCCATGCCTTCAATAACTTTCCCAAACGTGGTGTAACTACCGTTTAGATGTTCATAAGGTGTTGGATCTGAGCTGATGCAGATATAAAATTGGCTTCCCGCTGAGTCAGGGTCTTGCGTCCGTGCCATCGCAACAACACCTTTTTCGTGAACGGGCATCTTGTCGCGAAGTTCTGGGTTCTGGAATTCACCCGGAATTGTCCACCCAGGTCCGCCTCTACCTGTTCCCTGCGGATCGCCCCCTTGAATAACAAAACCGGGGACGTATCGATGAAAAATGACACCGTCGTAATATCCGGATTCGATTAGTCGTGCGAAATTCTCTACTGTGGTTGGAGCAGCCTCGGGGTAAAGTTCAATAATAATGTTTCCTTTTTCAGTTTCAATCGTTACATAAGGCAACTGCTCATTGTTGCATGAGATAACTGCGGCGAAAAACGCGCCTAATAAACTAAATCGCATAATTTGAGTGTGAAAATTTGGGAGTCTTCACGAATTCCTTTGTGGATTTTATCAAAATTTTCGACGAGTGTCCTCTTAATAAAGATACCGGCGCGTAAACTACGCGCGCGTCGAAGCCAAAAGTTGGTATACATTATACACTGATTTACGCGTAAAGTCAAGCAAAATTTTGAAGCGATTCAGTCTCAGGGTCCTACTTCGGGTTTCTGTAAATTTTACTTTTTTCATAAAAAACGAGTGTCTCGAAAATAAAATAAAAAACTTCTAATTAGGAGCGTTAACCTTGACCCTGCTCGTTGGACATGATATTCTATTAATGTAGGGGTGATTTCAGTGCCAAATATCTCAACGGAAAATCAGAAAACGCGCGAACTGTTTGCAGCACTGAAACTGCTATCCCCGGGGACCTACCTAAGGGAAGGTATTGACTATATCATCCAAAGTAAGGCAGGTGGACTCATTGTTGTTGGTGATACCCCTGAGATTCTGGATTTGACGGAAGGCGGTTTCCGAATTAATTGCCCGTATACGCCGACACGTCTATATGAGTTGTCGAAAATGGATGGCGCGATTATTCTTTCCGAAGATATAAAACGCATCGTACGCGCGAATGTAACGTTGCGGACAAGCCCATCTATTCCTTCTAACGAAACAGGACTCCGCCATCGATCAGCGGATAAATTTGCGCAAGAGACGGATCATATCGTCCTTGCTGTATCCGAGAGTCGAAATACGCTCACACTGTACCTCAAAGGTCAGAGTTATATTTTCCGAGAACGTCCTTTGTTGCTTTCGGGTGCAAATCAAACGATGTTTGCACTGACACAGCACCTCAAAGCACTACAAAACACCTTCACAATTTTAAACTGGGCGGAATTAAGTGGGAGTGTCACTTTGACGGATGTCGTCACCGCTATCCAATTGTGTGAACGCATCCGCCGCGCGGAACAGGAATTGGACAACTACAAGATTGAGTTAGGCACACAAGCACAATCTCTGCAATACGTTATTCCCGAACTCACAACTGAAATTGAGAGTGGACTTCTGATTATAAAAGATTACTATCATGAGAGCCTGTGTGACGCGTCTGAGGCGGTTGAAGAAATTTTAAGACTGGATGCAAACAGTCTCGCAGACCAGAGCAACATTAGTGAGGCTTTGGGATATTCGCGTGATGTTCAGGGCACTTTTGCAGTGCTCGAGCCGCGCGGTTATCGAATGCTCAGTCAAGTGCCACGTATCTCCTTGAATATTGTTGAAAATATCGTCCGTCAATTCAAAACGTTGGACAAGGTTAACGCAGCTGCCGTTTGTGAACTCCAAGCGGTTGATGGCGTTGGAAAGACGCGGGCATCAACAATCAAGCATACACTCGCGCACATAAAAACAACTTCTATCCAACCTCAGGCTCTAACTTTTTCTGGATTTGAATCGTGAAAAAAATAAATTTATTCGTGAAAGATTACCGTTTTTAGAAATTAACGATGAATTGGAAGCACACGACGCAGGGCGGTTCTTGCGTATTGCGGTGCTTCTTTTTGGAAATTTTGGAAGAAGGTCATAACGCCTCTCTTCCTTCCTGCATTACAGCGATGCTATTAAGGAAAAAATGGCAATCAAACCAGAGCCATGTACACAAAAATAAGCAAAAGGAGCTAGAAAATGAAACGATTCATCGCTTTATCACGGAAGGGAAACATCGCATTCGGTGAGATTTTGTTCATTGGGGTGCTTTTCGTTTCGTTCGGTTTAGTAGGGTGTGCTGGAAAACTCGGGAAAATTGAGACAGCATCGGTTGACACAGCGATCGCGGACGCAGAGGCAGCTATTGCAGCTGCACAGGCTGTTGATGCGCCTACACTCGCCTCTGATCTGTTTAAGAGCGCGAAATCGAACCTGGCGGATGCAAAAACGGCACTTGATGAAAAAAAAGGAAATGATGCCCTCCGACTCGCATATCAAGCAATGGCAGACGCGACACGCGCAGAAACAAAGTCTATCAATATCGCTAAAAATTCAGAATTGAATGCCTCTATACTCCAGAAGGAAACCGAAGTGGAATCACTTCGCGAGACCGTTGAAAATAAAAAGGAGAAACTCGCCGGACTACAATCCGAGATTGAAGACATTCGGAGTGAGGAAAAGCAACTGAAACAGACAGTTCGAGACCTCCAGAAAGAGAACCGTGAGTTGGGTGATACACGGGCAGCCTATGGGGAACAAGTGGCACAACTCTCTGAAACTTTAGCAGAGATTCAAGGACGTGCTCGACGGGCTGAAACCGAGATCCGTAACTATGGGAGAGAAGTTTCAGAACTCCGCCGGAAACTTGAAGTCGCTGATAGAAGGGTGAAAGAGGAAGGATATCAAAAACGGGCAGTTGTCGCCGAGATAGACTCCTTGAGAAGACAACTCCGTGAACAAGCGCAAATTTATACCGAGAAACTTGCCCAAGCAAACCAGCAAAATGCAGGTGCAAAGCATGCAGAATATCTCGAACAGAAGGCACAAGAGGCGCGAGCGTATGTTGATAGCCAACCGCCACTTCATCCCGCGAAAACAGGACGCGTTTCTCTCTCAGCAGAACAGATTGCAGCCGGTAAGGTCGCACTTCGGAATTGGGAGCACGCATGGCATGCTAAAAACCTCAATGGACATCTTGCTTACTATGAACCTCATATTATTGCCGACAAAGTCGTGATTCATGAGAGCAAAGAGCAGCGAAGTAAAATTGATCTCCAACAACTGGAGGCAAATCTTCACCAGATGACTGCCCATGCTTGGAACAAAGCCAAATCCGATACCGAAGTCGAAGGAGAAAGCGTTATCGGTATCCACCGACTGACCCGGTTGGCGGCTCCAGCAGCGGATGAGAACGCTACGGCACTTTATAACATTTGGATCCGCGAAGTCTGGATGCATCCAGTCGGTAACGACTGGAGGATTCATCACGAAATCTGGCAAATTTATGAGAACGTACCAAATTTCTAAGCACCTATCTCAACGAATAGCGGAGGTTAAATTGTGAACGACGCACAGAACCAGCAAAACAGTCAACAGAAATTCACTGTGCCCCAAAACCTGCTGTGGGGGGGTGCGATTGGGGCGATTGTCATCGCTTTTGTTTTATTCCTCGTAATTTTTATGAGTTCGAGTGAGACACCCACAGCCTTTTTGGCGAAGTGGAAAAGTGCCCTTGAATCTGGCGATCCTAAAAGGTATGAAGCACTCTGGGTAAAAAGTGCACGCCAGCGTCCTGATACAGGTTACCAGAGTACTCTCAGTTACCTTAGAGATAACGTAAATTTTGAGGTCGATCTTGGGGGTGCCAGCCAAGCCTATCGAGTGCCACGATACACAAACCGTTTCCGGATTGAAGGCATTCCTCTCACTGCTTATTTTCCGGGCGAAGCGCGACAGCAGCTACGGAATCTTGTTATTGAAAAGAGAGGTATTATTCAACAGCGCTGGAAGATTGTTCAGGAGGAAGAGGAAGTGGTTGGCAGTGAACTGGCTCCTACGGTGTCAACCCCTGAACCTACTACACCGCAAACCGAAACCACAGAGCAGCCGAATAGTCCTGTAGCTCCCCTCGTGATCGCTTGGAAAACCGCCTTGGAATCCCAGAATTTAAAGGCATATACCGACCTGTGGGATAAATCTGCCCGCAAAAAACGGGCATCCAGTTATGCACGTACTTGGGAATTGATGTCACAAATGCAGATCGTAGATCTCGCTGGAGCTACTTATACAGCTGTTCCACGTTACAAAAATCGCCATGTGGTTGACAACATTCAGGTAAGTTTGCAAAGCGGCGGCGAAATCATTGAAACTCACACCCGTACACTCACGGTTGAGAAAAAAGGGTTTTTCAGAAGAAAGTGGAAACTGGTGAACGATCAGGTTAATGTGGTATCTGAAGCGATCGCCCTCGCGTCGGATATTCCTGAAGTGGACACCGTCTCTGGTGAAGCGTCCGGAGGCACTTTCGATGGAAACGCACCTTTGGATACACACCTCAAAGTGAGACAGGTTTTGGGGAAATGGCAGACGGCTTGGGAGGTGAAAGACCTGAAAACCTATATGTCTATCTACTCAGAGGAAGCGCAAGTTAGACGTGTCACTGTGCGGGGCGGAAAAGAAACTTCGGTTTATCTTTCAAAAGGGCAGCTCCGTTCCAAGATGAAGAAATTGAATAGCATGTACGCTGAGATTCAGGTCTCCATCTCTAATTTGCAAGTTAATGGAGATCGGGCAGTGGCAGATGTCAAGTTTCTACAAAAATTCACCGGCACCCCAGCGAGTGGCAGTCGTCCTGCTTACTCCGATTACGGCACTAAAAAACTGAATATGATGGTAGATCCAGCCGATGGACACTGGCGAATTTATTCCGAGACATGGAGTCGCTACGAGGATGTACCGGATTTTCCGAAAATGTAGACTGAATGGCTGTCAGCCATCGGCTATCGGCAGTCAGTCCAGAGAACGTTGTAGGGTAGACAAACATTAGCAACTGCCAGACGTATGACTGACTGCTGACAACCGATAACCATATATGTACACCGAATACCGAACCAAACGCAAAATCGAGTTTGCCGATACCGATATGGCAGGCATCGTCCATTTTACACGATTTTTTATCTTTATGGAGACAGCAGAACACGAGTTTCTCCGTAGTTTAGGCACCAGTGTTGCAACCCAATGCAACGGAGATAAGATCGGATGGCCCCGACTCGCTGCTTCGTGTGAATACTTAAGTCCACTCCAATTTGAAGATGAAGTAGACATTCACCTAACGGTTTCCAAAAAAGGGACGAAGTCCCTTACCTATCAATTCCATTTTACGCACAATGGGACAGACATCGCTCGCGGTGCGCTCACAACAGTTTGTTGTATAACAAACCCCGGTGAAAAACTACGCGCGATTCCTATTCCCGATTTTATTGCTGATCAGATACACGCGCCAGCATAGGGGCGGTTTATGGCTTCTACTCCTTGCTGAGAAGGTTTCTAACTTTGCATACAGGAAAATTATAGAATTATGAATCAAACCCAGACAATTTCCTCGCTTAAAGTATCCAATTTATCTAAGGATTTCGGGACAGTCCGGGTCTTGCGCGATGTTTCGTTTAGTTTCACAGCTGGAATATCTGTCGCTATTACGGGTCCTTCCGGCTCCGGCAAAAGTACACTTTTGCACGTTATCGGGACTTTAGAGAAACCTTCTGATGGACGGGTTGAGATTAACGATACCGATCCATTTACGCTGTCTGAGCCTGAGCTGGCACGATATCGAAACACCGTAATGGGGTTCGTATTTCAAGACCACCATCTACTTCCACAGTATTCTGTACTTGAAAATGTACTCGTGCCTACATTCGCCTTCAAGCAGGGGCCTGATGCTCCTGAACGGGCACATGAACTCCTTAAACGAGTGGGTCTCACACATCGTTTATCACATCGGCCCGGCGAACTTTCTGGCGGTGAGCGGCAACGCGTCGCAATCGCCCGAGCACTTATTAATCAACCCGGTATTCTTCTCTGCGATGAACCGACCGGAAATCTGGATACTGACACTTCTGAGACTATCGCTGATTTGCTCTTTGAATTGCACAGTGTAGAACAGAATATACTCATCGTTGTAACACACAACCTCACACTCGCGTCCCGCTTTCAGCAACACCTGCAGCTTTCAGATGGCACGTTCACCAGCAACGGAGATGCCTAACACCCACGACACCATTGTTAAAATAGCCTATGCGTAGATTCTCTTGGGGTTCTTTCAGATATTTTTGGCAAATACATCTCACCGTCGCACTGTGTACGGCTGTGGCGACAGGCGTGCTTGCCGGTGCCTTGATTGTCGGTGATTCTGTTCGGGGAAGCCTACGAAGTCTAACCATAGAACGACTTGGTGCTATCCAACACGCGCTTCTCACAGACCATTTTTTTCAACCAGCTCTGTTGAAGCGGCAGCAAAAGGTACCAGCACTTCTGTTGAATGGAACAATCGTTGCACCCCAGACACAGACACGTGCATCGAAGGTGAACATTCTCGGCGTAACGGACAGTTTCTTCACGTTTTGGGAAGAAAGTAACCCACCCAATCTGAACAAACCAGCTGAACAACCCTTCAATGCAATCGTTATTAATGAGACGCTTCAAGACGAATTAAACGTCCAAGTCGGCGACACGCTTCTGGTGAACATGTCACAGGCAGCGGATATCCATCCAGAATCCTTTCTCGGTGAGCGTGACGCAGCCAAAGCTATCCAGAGTCTCCGATTAATTGTGTCTGACATTGTTCCCACTGAAAATGCAGGTAGATTCAGCCTGCGCGCACATCAAAGCCTCCCACTGAATGCTTTCGTTGCTCTCTCGGTTTTACAAAAAGCACTTGGTCAGGAGGATAGGGTAAACGCACTGTTTACAACGGAGACAGCTCCTATTTCGTCTGATGAACTGGCATTAACGCTTGAAGCACTCGGGCTGAATATTCAGGAACGTGAAACCCATTTCGATCTCCAAAGTGAACAATATCTTCTTAAACCGATCTTTTCAGAAACTGCGTTAGCGGTCGCATCCAGAAACCGCATTCCAACCTTTCCGACGCTCACCTATCTCGCAAATACGATAACCGCTAACGGTAAGGTTATTCCGTACTCTACGATTGTAGCACTTCCAACCAATGCAGGCGAGTTCGCGAAACTTATTAACAACTACACTACTGAGGCGGATCAACGCGCATACCAACAAGCGAATGAAAGTTTAGAATCACTTGATGAAAGTTTGCAGCATCATGAAATTATACTCAATGCGTGGGCGGCGACGGATCTTAACGCAAAAATCGGCGACGCAATCACTCTCACGTACTACAACGTCAGCACAGCGGAAGAATACACCACAGCAACGGCATCTTTCCTTCTGAAAGGAATTCTGCCGATTGAAGGGATCGCGGCGGATAGGGGTATCATCCCCACTTTTCCCGGCATCCACGATACTGCTGACATGTCCGAATGGGAGTCCCCTTTTCCGATTGATTACACCCTCATTCGCGGTATAGATGAGGCGTATTGGGATGAATACGGGGCGACACCAAAGGCGTTTATCCCACTGGGAATCGGTAAGCAACTTTGGAAAAACCGATTCGGCGACCTGACCGCTATTCGGATGGGCATTGCACCAGACGCAGACATTCAGGCGACACGCACCATTTTTGAAACCGAATTCCTCAAAAATGTTCAACCAGAGGAGGTCGGATTCCAATTCTTATCCCTTCAGGCAGATGGGCTTCAAGCCTCCGCGGGCGCAACGGATTTCGGGATGCTCTTTAGCAGTCTGAGTGCCTTTATCATTATTGCTGTTGCCTTGCTGGTCGGAATGCTCTTCCGCATTGGCGTAGAGCAAAGGTCGCGTGAAATCGGTATCTTACAAGCGATCGGCTATCCGCTCACTAAAATCCGTCGTCGGTTCCTTTATGAAGGCGTGACTGTCGCCAGTACCGGGGGCATCTTGGGATGCCTGCTCGCGATAGGTTACGCGCAATTGATGATATTCGGGCTACAAACGTGGTGGCTGCCTGCCATCGGCACTCCATTTATGGAACTTCACGTCAGCGTATGGAGCCTCCTGATTGGCGCAGTTATCTCCCTGGCTGTTGTAATACTTTCTATCCGTCTGACTGTCCACAAATTGGGAAAGACTTCTACCGTGTCGCTCCTCGCCGGTAAAACTGATTTTGTCGATGCAACTGCAGCAGACATACCCAAAACTAAAAGACTGGGATACCTGAGTTGGTTGGCCGCCGCGATTGGGTTCGGGATAGGTATATGGGTGGAACAGCCTGTGGTGAGTTTGCTGTTTGTCGCACTGCTTGTTATTGGCATAGGTAGCGGGGTGTTTGATAAATGGATAAAATCACAGAATGTTCCTAAACAACTGAACAGGACGCGGTTTGCGGTCAGAAACGCGGCGCGACAACCAGGGCGGAGTAAAACTTGTGTTACGACAGTCAGTATAGCATGCTGTATCATCGTCGCGGTAGGAGCGAATCGACACGACACGACACCAGAAACGGAGTATGCTTTTGTCGCTGAGTCTACCCTTCCCTTACACCATAGTCTCAATACATCGGATGGCAGGTTTGAACTCGGTTTTTCCGAGAAGGATTCTGAACGCCTGCGTGCGTCGGACATGATTCCGTTTCGTGTCTCGCCGGGTGAAGATGTAAGCTGCCTCAACCTTTACCAGCCCCAGAAACCACAAATTTTAGGGGCATCGGATGCGATGTTAGACGAATTTCCTTGGCGCAAACTCAAACGGGTACCCAGCGAAATCGGAAGAGTACCTGCTATCGGCGACGAAAAGTCGCTTCGCTGGATTTTACATCATGACCCGGATGACGATTTTATCGTCCAAGATGAGTTTGGAAAATCGCTCCGCCTTGAACTTGAAACTGTTGTGAATAGTCTTTTCCAAAGCCAATTAATTATCTCTGAATCCAATTTCACGAAGTACTTTCCAAGCCAGAGTGGATACCAATTTTTTCTCATCAAAACGCCACCTGAATTGCGGGAAGAGACGGCACAGATTTTAGAGAAAACATTGGAGGACTACGGTTTTGACCTGATGTCAGCGTCGGCACGTTTGGCGAATTATCGGGCGGTTGAAAATACCTATATCTCCACTTTTCAGAGTCTCGGTGGCTTAGGCGTGCTACTCGGTACTTTCGGGTTAGCACTGGTGTTGTTTAGAAATATTATTGAACGTCGTGGCGAATTGGCGACCCTTCGCGCTTTCGGTTTCCGACGACGGTTACTTTCGTGGATGCTTTTCCTTGAAAGCTGCTTCCTTTTGACGATCGGCATGCTTATCGGGATTGTCGCTGGTCTTGCCGCTATCTTCGCTTCGCAGGGACACCTCCCCTCTTTTCCCTGGTTTTCCCTCACAATTACCTTGCTTTTCATCTTCGGTTTTGGTATAATTGCAAATGCCGTTGCCGTTGCTACGGCACTCCGAAGTCCACTCTTGACAACACTTAAATCTGAATAGAGCCTTTATCTATAATGGTTTCCGGTCCCTCAAGTTTTCATAGGTGGGACTTGTAACTATTTTTTATCGTAGGAAAACGTATGATGCATCCTATTACGTCCAAAAGAGTACCTCACATTGTTATATCTGTGGGGTTACTTGTCGCCTGTCTCTCGATCCAGATCGGTTGTTCCAGTGATTCCGATCCGCATGCGTCAAGTGCGGTGGATTATATGGAAAGAGGGTGGCGTTCTTATGAATCCGGGAACTATGCACAGGCATTACTCAGTTTTGAGCGGGCAATTAACTTCGACGAAAATCTTGCGGATGCACATAACGGCATAGGATGGAGTCATCTCAGCCTGTCACTCAACTCACCGTTAGCACAAGAAGCGTTCCAGAACGCTGTGCAACTCGATCCGTCAAATGCGGACGCGTGGGTTGGACTTGCGAACCTGCTTTTTTTGCGGTACAAAGATGCCAACGATTTCCGATCGGCGATTCGAGCCGTTGATAACGCCCTACAAGGTGATGTGCAGTATCTCTTTCGGCACGACTACCGTTCTAAAGCCGAACTTTATGCGCTTAAGGCGGCGTGCTACTACTATCTCGGAGAAGAAGCATCTGCGGAACAGGAAGTTGGCAAGGCACTCCAAATTGAAACGACGAATAGAACCGCTATCGTACTACGAAATTTACTCAAAGAATAAATAGCCCTCGGTTAATAGTTATCAGTTAACAGTCACAAGAGGTTTTGATGAAACCACATGCCATTTTCACTCATAATTGAAGACTGGGGAATGTTAACTATCATTTAGTGACAATCCATTTTATCGCCTAAAAAGAGTCAGCAGCCTTCAGTTATAGTCGTCAGCAGTCAGCAGCCAGCAAGAGAGCATAGGTTCATCAGATACCTCTTTACTGACAACCGAGAACCGACAACCCTTTCCGCTGATAACCGATAACTGACAACCAACAACCAATATAAGGAGAAACAAATATGTCTCAGAACGTTATCACGTCTACAGACTTAACGAATTTTACACCCGCCCATCGCGGCAAGGTACGAGATCTATATGACCTCGGAGATGAACTGTTGATTATATCCACGGATCGTATTTCCGCCTTTGATGTCGTTTTGCCAAACGGCATCCCAGATAAAGGTAAAGTCTTAACCGGTTTATCCAAATTCTGGTTCGACTACACCGGATCCGTCGCCGACAATCATCTCATTTCAACGGATGTCGAAGCGTATCCCGACGCTTTGCAACCCGATGCCGAGCTTCTAAAGGGACGCTCCATGCTTGTCCGCAAAGCCGATCGAGTGGATGTTGAGTGTGTTGTGCGCGGATACCTCGCCGGTTCCGGTTGGTCCTCGTATCAGAAGACAGGGGAAATCTGTGGTCAGAAGCTCCCCGCTGGGCTTCAGGAATCTGATCGGCTCCCGGAACTTCTCTTCACACCCACAACCAAAGCCGAACAGGGCGAGCATGACGAACCGATCTCTATTGATGAGATGCGGAACGAGGTCGGTAGTGAACTCACGGATCAATTGATTGATGCCAGTTTTGCACTTTTCAGAGCCGCCAGTGAACACGCCGAGAACGCCGGAATTATTCTCTGTGATACCAAGTTTGAATTTGGGCAACTCGACGGAAAACTCATCGTTATTGACGAGGTTTTCACACCCGATTCGTCTCGGTTCTGGCCCGCAGACCTCTATGAACCCGGTAAACCGCAGCAGAGCTTTGACAAGCAGTTCGTGAGGGATTATCTTTCCGAAATCGGTTGGAACAAACAGCCGCCTGCACCTGAACTGCCGGAAGATGTTATCTCCAAAACAAGCGAGAAATACCGAGAGGCGTATCGCCTCATCGTTGGCGAAGCGTTGTAGCACACAGGAGAAATGGCAGATGGCTGGACCCCTTGATGGAATGAAGGTTTTGGATTTAACCCGGGTTCTCGCAGGACCGTATGCGACGATGCTCCTCGGTGACCTCGGGGCGGAGGTCATCAAAATTGAACAGCCCGGTACAGGGGACGAATCCCGAAATTTCGGTCCCTTTAAAAACGGGTTCAGCCTCTATTTCATGAGTGTGAATCGTGGAAAGCAGAGCGTGACGCTCAACCTTAAAACCGAGCGTGGGCAGGCGATATTCAAGCAGCTGCTGGAACAGACCGATATCCTCGTCGAAAATTTTCGTCCAGGGACGATGGAAAAATTGGGGCTGGGTTACGACACGTTGAAGGTGGAACATCCATCGCTCATCTACGCAGCCTGTTCCGGTTTTGGACAGACGGGTCCCTATGCCCAGCAAGGCGCGTACGATATGATTATCCAAGGTATGGGCGGTATCATCAGCATCACGGGTGAACCCGATGGACCGCCTGTGCGTGTCGGCACCTCTATCAGCGACATCACCGCTGCGCTCTTTACGACAATCGGGGTCCTCTCCGCACTCCACCACCGCAATCAAACGGGTAGAGGACAGTTCGTTGATGTCGCTATGTTAGACAGTCTCGTTGCCGTCTTAGAAAACGCCGTTGTCCGCTATTTTGCGACGGGTGAAGCCCCGAAACCGCTCGGCGCGAGACATCCAGCAATTACACCCTTTGAAGCGTTTGCCTCTGCGGATGGACACGTCATTATCGCTCTCGGAAACGATACCCTCTGGACAAAGTTCTGTGAACATGTCGATCGGCACGAACTCATCTCAGACGAACGGTTCCGAACGAACGCCGACCGAACAGAGAATCATAGCGAATTGTTTCCTATTCTTTCAGGGATTATGTCCGAGCGAAAGACGGATGACTGGATCGATGCGCTCGGCGGTATCGGTGTGCCGTGCGGTCCGATCAATGCGATGGACAAAGTTGTGAGCCATCCGCAGGTGCAAGCACGAGAGATGATTACACGTATCGCACACAGTATCACAGGCGAGGTGGAGGTGCCGGGCGTGCCGATTAAACTGTCAGAAACACCGGGAGATGTAGATGCTCCCGCACCGAGTCTCGGCGAACATACGACCGAAATCCTAATCGACTTGTTGAAAATGCATCCCGATGAAGTGAAACAGTTAAGGCAAGATGGCGTTATTTGAAGGTAATTCATAAATTGGAATAGTGAAATGTAAGCGTCACAGCGTATTGGAAACTTTTAGTGGATACCGTTGAACAGTTTACCTTGATTGAAAAGGGAACCCTTGATAACGGGATACCGATACCTGACTGCTGATGGCTGATGGCTATTCTCTAAAGGAGTTCGCATGTCGAACGAAATTACGCAAACGTTACAAGGGACGAACCCTTTAACGGTAGAGGGTGATCTCGCTGCACAGATGGTTGAGGTGCTTGACGGTTACGTTTCCAGAGCAGTGACGAGCTCTGAGGAAGGACGCGATGGATTGTGGCACCGCGATTATAGTTCGCATGACGCGTACCTCGAATCTGTGCAACCGAACCGCGCACGGCTTCGAAAGCAGATCGGTTGCCTTGATACGCGCCTACCCATTGAAGAACTCTCCTATGTTGCCACAACCGAAACCGCTGCGCATATCGTAGAACATGAGAATTACACGGTATCCCGCGTTCGGTGGCAGGTTTTTGATGAAGTGGAGGGTGAGGGACTTTTGTTGGAACCGACGCACAACATCCCGATTACTGCACAGATTGTTGCCCTGCCCGATGCCGATTGGACACCGGAGATGATAGCGGGTGTAACAGATGCGTTACCGGCGAATGCTCAGTTTGCGAGACGTCTGGCAAGGGCAGGCTGTCGCGTCGTCGTCCCACTCCTTATTAACCGAGAAGATACCTATTCCGGAAACCCAACCCTCGGTGCGATGACGAATCAACCGCATCGTGAATTCATCTATCGGATGGCGTATCAACTCGGAAGGCATATCATCGGGTATGAAGTCCAGAAGGTGTTATCGTTGGTGGATTGGATGTCTCTTTCCGATGCACCGATCGGTGTTATTGGCTACGGCGAAGGGGGTTTGATTGCGCTCCACAGTGCCGCGGTCGATACACGGATTCAGGCGACAGCCGTGAGCGGATATTTTCAATCGCGACAGGAGGTCTGGCGAGAACCGATCTATCGGAATGTATGGGGACTGCTACACGAATTCGGTGACGCTGAAATTGCGAGCCTTATTGCACCGCGTCCGTTGATTGTCGAAGCAAGCCGCGGGCCGGAAGTCGCCGGTCCACCACCGGTCCGCGAGGGACGTGGCGGTGCTGCGCCGGGACAATTGGTGTCACCACCGATTCACGCTGTTGAGTCGGAATTTGAACGCGCACACGGTTTTTATCAAGAACTTAACAGAGACGATGCCTTGTCTCTTGTTTCTCCTATGGATGGGTTACCGGGTTCTGAAGAAACGTTAACCGCATTGCTTGCCGGACTCGGTGTTGATAGCCCACATATCGACAACTATTATGCGTTCTCTGAATCTACAGTTAGCGAATTTGATTATGAAGCACGGCAGCAGCGACAGTTTATGCAACTCGTGAATCTATCGCAACGTTTCCTGCGGGAAGCAGCATCACGACGGCAACAGTTCTTCTGGAATAAGACCGATACCTCTTCCCTTACGCGGTGGGAAGAAACATGTAAAGATGCCAAAGCTTATTTTTCGGACGAAGTTATCGGTAGGTGTCCACCCTCTGATGTGCCTGCCAATCCACGGACGCGACTCATTTATGATGAACCTAATTGGAAAGGCTACGAAGTCGTGCTTGATGTCTGGGACGGTGTGTTCGCCTACGGTATCCTGCTCCTTCCGAACGATCTCCAATCCGGTGAACAACGTCCCGTTGTCGTCTGTCAGCACGGTTTAGAAGGTAGACCGCAGGATACTGCAGATCCAAAAATAGAATCCGTTTATTACTCGTATGCCGCAAGCTTGGCAGACAGAGGGTTTATCACTTACGCACCACAGAACCCCTACATCGGGCAAGATGCCTTCCGCGTCATCCAGCGGAAGGGGAACCCGATAAAATGGTCGCTCTTTTCGTTGATTATTCGCCAACATGAACGGACGCTCGACTGGCTTGCCGAGCAATCTTTCGTTGATGCCGATCGGATCGGATTTTACGGGTTATCCTACGGAGGCAAAACGGCGATGCGTGTCCCCGCAGTGCTTGAACGGTATGCCTGCTCGATCTGTTCCGCCGATTTCAACGAATGGATCGTTAAAAATGCGACCTATGATTTTCGGTATAGTTATATGTTCACGGGTGAGTACGAGATGCCGGAGTTCGATTTAGGGAATACCTTCAACTACGGTGAGATGGCGGGATTGATTGCGCCGCGCCCTTTCATGGTGGAACGTGGACACGATGACGGTGTGGCTCCAGATGAATGGGTCGCACACGAATTCGCTGTCGTGCGTCGGCTTTACGTTCGACTCGGCATCGCTGATAGAACTGAGATCGAATTCTTTGACGGCGGACATCAGATTAATTCTGACAAAACATTCCGTTTCCTGCACCGTCACCTAAATTGGCCTGAACCGCAATGAGTCCAATAATGTAAGATGAATGTATGGTTTTTAGTCCCGTAGGGACGGCATTTGTGTAGAAACGTGGATCGAATAATGACGAAGCCCCGTAGGGGCGGCATTTGTTTATAAAAAACCGCATACCCAGAAAGAAAAACATGCTTTATTCCATCATTGTCAGCGCGGGATTAGAAACCATCGCACGCGAGGAATTATCACAACGCTTTGCTGAGACAGGGCATCTAAAGATCCTTGAGAGGAAACCGCAGCGTCTACTCTTCGAGTATACGGGTAACCCGCGTGAACTGCTATCGCTACGAACCGCCGAGAATCTATTTCTTATTCTAAAGCGGGTGCCGAAGATGACACGCTCACGCAGTTCATTAGCGGCATTAAGTAGTTCGCTGGCGCGTTTCAATTTCAAGGAGATGTTTGAATGTTGTCGGCAGGTAGGCATCAAGGTTAGGAAACGCACACCGTTTCGAGTCACAAGTCGGCTCTCAGGAAAACGCAATTTTCGACGACTTGATCTACAGCGTGTGATTGAACGGGTATTGTTGGAACGGGGATGGTATCTGGCATCGTCCAAATCGGCACTGGATGTTTGGGCAGAGGTGCATGGAGACGATGGCTATATTAGTATCAAGCTTTCCCCGAATGATATGGCGCAGCGTCCGTATAAACAGGTACATATCCCCGCATCCCTCAAACCGACATTGGCATACAGCATGGTACGCCTCTCACGCCCGCATCCGGAGGATGTCTTTTTGGATGCCATGTGCGGCGCTGGGACGATCCTTTTGGAACGCGCATTTATGGGTCGCTATCGTTACCTAATCGGTGGTGACATCTCTACGGACGCTTTGGACGCTACAATGGTAAATTTCGGTAGGCAGCACCAACCTCGCCAATTCTTTCACTGGGACGCACGCACTCTGCCGTTACGCGCAAACACGGTCGATAAAATTGTGTGTAATCTCCCATTTGGTGAAACAATCGGAAATGTGTCGCAGCTAACGAATCTATATCGACATTGCCTCAGAGAATACGAACGCGTTCTGAGACCGAGAGGCAGAATGGTGCTGCTCACCTCGCAGCACATGCTGCTGGAGGATGAACTAAAACAACGCCGTTCCCTCAGAGTTACACAGCGATTAACTGTAGATGTCCGCGGCATGCGCGCCCAGATGTCCGTTGTCCGTTTCGTGTAGTGTGGGTAGGTGCGGTTTCACCACTGCTGTTTCCAAACCATACCCGATAACACCTAAATCTCCGGCACTCGCACTGCAACCTCTTTGCCCGCGGCATGCGATCGGAAGATACCATCCATAATCACATTCGTAAGCAGCACACCTTCCGGCGGTATCGGGGACGGCGCATCCGCTTTGACGGCTTCGCGGAACGCTGTCATCTGTGCCGCCCAGTTATCTTCCTGTGGAAATCCTGAGAACCGAATCGTCGTCATCCCTTCGGGTGGGTCGGGTTCCGCCGTTAATCCCTCTGCTTCGACAAACTTCTTGAGATCACCGTCATACGCATCGGCATAAATAACCGGTCCACTCAACGAGAACCCGGCTTTCGTCCCCAAGTGGAAGTTACCGCCGAGCGAGTCCTGATGCACTGCCCAAGAAATTTTGAACACCATTACACCACCATTCTCAAAGCGCACCCACGCTGCACCGAACTCTTCAACATCCATAATACCGCGGAACCTCGGATCTTGCTGTGAGATGTAATCCTCGGTAATCGCGGAAACCCGCACAGGTTTCGGATACCCCATCGCATACAGTGAGGCGTGCATGTTGTAGACACCGATATCGACGGTTGCCCCGGCACCCGCGGTTTTCTTGTAGATGAACGTATGTCCTGGGTTTCCGCGTCGCCTGCACCCAGCGGATTCAGAGTAGTAGATATCACCGAATAACCCGGCATCATACGCCTTTCGTAAGAATTGGAGTCTGGGACTAAACGTCGGATTGAGACCGATTTGTAAGATTTTACCCGACGCTTTTGCCGCTCGGACCATCGCGGTCGCATCTGGAAGCGTCGCCGCCATCGGTTTTTCACAGAGGACGTGTTTACCGGCGTTCAGTGCCGCGACTGTCGGTCGCCGATGTCCCTGATTGTAAGTGCAGACACTCACAGCATCGAGTCCGTCCATTTCGAGCATCTTGTTGTAACTTGAAAAGGCGTTCTTTCTCGGGACACCCCATTGATCCGCGGCTTCATTTGCCTTGCTTTTGATGATGTCGCATACCGCAACGATCTCAAAACCGCCGACTTTCTCATAGGTGCTCTGGTGCGCACGTGAAATGCCACCTGTACCAATAATACCAACTCGGACAGTCATACGTTTATCTCCTTATAATCAATGTAATCAATGCTTTTCCAGGCAAGGTAGGTGCAGTTTGATGAAATTTATGGTAAACCTACAAATAAATAGACACTTCAGTAGAAGCAAAACCGCCACCACCGCTGGCGAGGTTTCCTAGCAGAAACACCCTATCAAATATCCCTATCAAAAACACCTCGCCACATTACCGATTTATTTTTTAAACTTCAATAACCGCACGGATTCATTAGGAAATTACCGAATTAAATTTTTCAGGACTTACGCATTTCCTCTTAAAGTCCCCCTGATAAGGGGCGGGGAATGCCATACGGAAAACCTTCATACCCAGGGAATGCCATACGGCATTTATACCGTTGATTCTTTAGGTGGTCTCCGATTGCTGACCGCTGATGGTTGACTGCTGACAACTAAAAACTGATAACTTTTCCATTGACGACCGATTGCTGAAGGCTATTAAATCTCCGGCACCCTCACCGCAACCTCTTTGCCCGATTCATGCGATCGGAAGATACCGTCCATAATCACATTCGTGAGTAGCACACCCTCCGGCGGTATCGGGGACGGCGCGTCCGCTTTGACGGCTTCACGGAACGCTGTCATCTGTGCTTCCCAGACATTGACCTCTGGAAACCCTGAGAAACGGATGGTTGTCATTCCCTCTGGTGGGTTCGGTTCCGCTGTCAATCCTTCCGATTTCACCAGTTTCTTGAGTTCGTCTGTATAGGCATCGGCATAAACAACCGGTCCATCCAAGGAGATACCCATCTCTTTACCGAGACAGAAACTCGGACCGAGGGAATCTTGATGAATCGCCCAAGAGATTTTGAACACCATCACACCGCCATTGTCAAACCGCACCCACGCCACACCGAACTCCTCAACATCCATGATACCACGGAATCTTGGATCTTGCTGTGAGATGTAATCTTCGGTGATTGCGGAGACCCGCACAGGTTTCGGATACCCCATCGCATACAGCGAGTTGTGCATGTTATAGACACCAATATCTACAATCGCACCCGCACCCGCCGTCTTTTTATAGATGAACGTGCGTGCAGGGTTCCCGCGTCGTCTGCCCCCAGAGGATTCAGAGTAGTAAATATCACCGAGCAACCCTTCATCAATCACCTTCTTCGCGAATTGGAGTCTCGGATTGAACGTGCTGTGGATACCGATCTGTAAAATTTTACCTGACGCTTTCGCTGCTCGGACCATCGCAGTCGCATCCGGGAGCGTTGCTGCCATCGGTTTTTCACAGAAGACGTGCTTACCGGCGTTCAGGGCTGCAACCGTCGGACGCCGATGTCCTTGGTTGTAAGTGCAAACGCTCACGGTATCAATTTCATCCATCTCAAGCATCTTGTTGTAACTCGTGAAGACGTGCTTTCTCGGGACACCCCACTGATCCGCGGCTTCGTTCGCCTTACTCTTGATGATGTCGCACACCGCAACGATCTTGAAACCACCGACTGCCATGTAAGATCTCTGATGTGCCCGTGAGATACCGCCCGTACCCACAATACCGACTCGGATAGTCATACTGTTATCTCCTCATAAGGGTATTCAGTTTCCCTGTAGGAAGGATCTCCGAATCCCGACGCTTCCCTAAAATGGTCAGAAAAAACCCAGAACTAAATAACCCAAATCTCTTCATAAGCAGAATTGAATTGATGTATGAGTTTAGACGAAATTCGTTTGCAATGCAAGCGGAAAATGTTATATACTTCAACGTAGATGTTCTATGCGATGATAGGAAGGAGAATACCATGGATATTAATAAAGAAAAAAGGCGACTATCACAAGCAGAAAACCTACAACGTGTGCAGCGCGACCGAAAGTTGAACGAGATGGTCACTGTATATCAAACATATATTGAGGAATATAGAAAACATTATATCTATTGCGCGCTGATACCATCTACTCACATTGAAGAAGCACTGTCTGATTCAACATGGGATCTGGAATTTTCACAGAGCATGCCCTGTGGTATGATTTCCAATAAGCGTGGCAGAGAGGTACGTGAATATCTCCGTTATGGCGTTGACAATGGTGTTGAACCTCTAATCATTGATAGAAGTTTCCACAAATTGCGAGGTGACTATAGGGAAATATCCGAAGAATTTCGCCTCTTTCATAATCTCTATTATGAAAGAAAAACGAATCGATACATCAAAATCAGTGAAGATGGAAATGAAGAAGAAACTGTTGCAGTTGTTGAATCGGACTACATCCAAATTCGGCTCAAAGAAATTCGTCAATTCTTGGCAATCAAGGAGATGCATCTCGCTATCCAATTCATTTTTAGCGAATCTTCAACACATTCATTAGAAGAACTTGGATTCACAGAGGCGAACGAGGATAGACAAGATGATCTGATGTGTTGGATGCAACGTTATGGGGACCTTGATGGCATTGGTAATTGTAGAGCGTTTAGTCGGTTAGTAGGAAAACGACTCGTTGAACCCCTACCAAAGACGAAGAGCGGTTTCTGGCCCTTTGGTGAGGTTTCTGAACAGAAATATCCGTCATTTATTATTAATGTTAATGAAAATGGAGAAGAAATTCACTACACGTCCAATCCGGATGAACTAAAAACGCCAGCGGATCCAGGGAATATACGTGGTGTTGATGAAGACGCTCCGAGTTATCTAACACCGGTACATTTCCGTAAAAAAGTTTTAGACAAATACTACCACGAGCCAAGTAAATACACTGTAGAGAACTCTATCCTTCGCTGCGGTAGTTTATGGAGCGTGTATATTGATAATCATCACGATGACATAGTTTGTGCGTGGTTAGGCGATCTCGGACGCGACTTGCCATCCAGCGAACAGGAACACTGGTGCCTATACAATATTGCCCCAATAAGCGGTGTAAGCAAAGCAGACTTCGCTCGTCAGATTAAAGCACAATTTGCAAATTCAAATAGACCCGAACACGTATTTAAACAACGTTATGATGATTTGCAAAAAGTGAGTCAAACACACCTCGGCTGGCAGTGGTTGTTGCCACTGCACACTGCCGATGCTCATCACCGACAAGCCTTGAGGATTCCTGCTTCCGATGAACAACGGGATTTTGATGGTATGGTGTTAAGCCTTACTAAGATGCTAATTGACTCCTTGAATGAAAAATCGCTGAGAAAATTGATCCCTTGTGAGAAACAGGAAGAGTTTAAAGATAAAAGCGGAATTGCGCTTCTTGAAGCTGCTCTGCACTTGAACAACCTTGAAGGGTCTGATCTTCACATTGATTTTCTACGAAAACTTCAGAACCTTCGCTCAAGTGGGAGCGCGCATCGGAAAGGACGAAAATATTTAAAAATAGCGGAGTATTTTGAGGTTGAAAACCAGAGTCTACGGCGTGTTTTTGCCAATATTCTGAACAGTGCCTCAGACGCGCTTGATTATTTCATTATTCTCGTGAAGAGTGGACGAATCCGTGAAATCATTGAACAAAATAGTAGAGAAGCCGCTGACGCTATTTTTAAGGAGATGATTGGAATAGCGGAATCTGATAAGACTGATGCCTCTGTCAACCATGACGAAACTATTTATGAACTACAGTCAAAACCATGATTTTTTGTTGATACTGGTGCATGGATCGCTATTTTAAATCGGAAAGAGCAATACCATCAAGATGCTGTGACGATATACAACAAACTGCAACAGGAGGCAGTACATTTTCTAACGACAGATTATATAATTGATGAAACCGCCACTCGTCTCAGATATGACACCAACCATTCGGTAGCAGTTATGTTCTTGGAGCGTATTGATGAACTACTTGTGGATACGGATATTCTAACGCTTATAGAAATTGATAAAGACGTGTTTGAAAAAGCGATAGCACTTTTTCGTCAATATGACTCTGCACGATTATCCTTTACGGATTGCACGAGTTTTGTGGTGTGCAAGGAAAATAACATCAGCGAAGCTTTTGCTTTCGACCAACATTTTTTCATAATGGGGATTGACTTACGGCGGTGAACCGTCTGGTCATATATTATCACTTCTTCAGTTATTCATTCTCCTTTCCACTTAAATAGTTATGGTTTTTAGGAAACTTTTCTTGATTTTTAATACTTTATATATTATAATATTGATATATAAATTTATATAAAGGATGGTATAAAAATGGTACGCAAAACACACCATGTCGTTCCTAATTCGGACAGAGGCGGTTGGGATGTCAAACGAGGCGGATCGTCAAGAGCGTCAAAGCATTTTGATACGAAAAAAGATGCTGAACAGTACGGACGAGAAGTGAGTCGGAATCAGAGAACCGAATTTCTCATCCACGGTAAAGACGGCAAAATTCAACGGTCTGACAGTCATGGCAATGATCCACATCCACCCAAAGGATAAGGATGGATGTATTCCCGCTGGCGATGTTTCCTAACCTCGCCAGTTTCCCTCCAGTGTATTGTTTGTAAAACCTACGATAAATAATCCTGTTTCTCAAAGAAACTTCGGTTGAAAGGAACGATCACATGCCAAAAACGTCTGTTACATTGCCACCGGGTGACTACATCATCGGCGACCCTGACTATTTTAGGCAATACGAACCTTATACCTTTTTTTGGACTTATAGTGATGGGGCATTCTATGATAACTTCAACAATTGCTACTTCGTTGATTCCGCACGAATAGCGGTTTTCGCTGTCAGTAGGAAACCTAATTCACTGCCCGAAGGGACACATCACTTCGCTTTCCAAAATAATTGGACGATTGTTTTTGACCCCCACGCCCTTGCTGAAGAGATTAAGATTACACCTACACCTTTCAGTAAGCTCGGGTGAAGCCGTTTATAGTCAGATTCTCATCTGACCGCTTATGCTTAATATATTGACAATTGTAGATTTTACTATAGTTCTCTCAGAGTTTTAACCTTCCAATCAAGGTTGCTTCTTTGTAGGAGCGAGCTGTGCTCGCGACTCTTTCGGGGTCCAAAAGTTGTAAGCCTAACTATCTTTTGAAACTCCATCAAACCGGACCCACCAAAATTTATTCCTCTCACTTATTTGACATATATTTGCATATTGTGATATACTTTTCGTATCAACGACGAAAGCCAAGCGTTACATTTTCCATACATACTTTTTGCTGGAAGGGACGGAATTTATGGCAGAAGCACCGTACAGCATTTTCGACTCGCGTACTCCTGATGATATTCACCGTGAAATTCAAGAAGTTTATCTTGAAAACGCGCGCCCTTGGGTCATCGGGTATAGCGGTGGAAAGGATTCAACGACAGCACTCCAACTCATCTGGTATGCCCTCGCTGAGCTACCTCCAGAACAGCGGAAATACCCAGTCTATGTAATTTCATCTGATACACTTGTTGAGACACCGGTGATTGTTAGTTATATTACTGACACTTTAGACCGAATCGAAGCAACTGCTCGTGAACAAAAGATGCCGTTTCAAACATCTCTCGTCCGTCCTAAAACCGAGGATACTTTCTGGGTTAATCTTATCGGCAAAGGGTATCCTGCCCCTTACAGTCGCTTCAGATGGTGCACTGATCGAATGAAAATTCAACCAGCCAATCGGTTTATCTTGGACAAAGTTGCTGAACACGGTGAGGTTATTATGGTTCTTGGGGTTCGCAAAGGTGAAAGCGCGACGCGGGATCAAGTCTTGAGTTTGCACCGTATGAAAAATTCGCTCCTCTCAAGACATACGACTTTGCCTAATGCTTTTGTGTATACACCTGTGGTTGATTTCAGTTTGAATGATGTTTGGTTCTACTTGTTGAATGTGCCGTCTCCTTGGAACGGTGACAACAAGCAGCTTGTTACTCTTTACCGAAATACGAATGCACAAGGTGAATGCCCTCTCGTTGTTGATGAGACAACTCCATCCTGTGGTAACAGCCGTTTTGGGTGCTGGACCTGTACCGTCGTCACAAAAGACAAGGCGATGGAGGGGCTTATTGATAATGGCGAGGATTGGATGCTACCGCTACTTGAATTTCGAGACTTTCTTGTTGAGACTCAAGATCCTGCCAGAAAACCTGAAATCCGTGAACATCGGCGACGAAATGGACAGGTTACAATCCTTAATAATAAACTCGTCCACGGTCCTTACACGCTGGAATTCTGCAAGGAACTTTTAAAAAGACTTCTCACAACCCAACAGCAAGTTCGTAAAGATGGACCTGACCCAGATACAAAACTCATTACTGATGATGAGCTTGAGGAAATCCGTAAAATCTGGCGAACCGAACGTCAAGATTGGGAAGACGCTGTTCCACAGATTTACACAGAAATTGTTGGGGCGCGCGATTGGATCGTTGATGATACAATCTCATTTACTGAAAAGGATAAAGAGATCTTGGCAGCGGTCTGCAATGAAAAAGAGATTCCTGTCACTCTGGTCGCAAAATTGCTGGATACAGAACGGCAAATGGATGGAATGAGTCGACGGGCAGGCATACAATCCCGAATTGACGAGATCTTCCACGAGGACTGGCGTTCGGAAGAAGAGGTCCGTGCCGGTTTAGATGGCGGTGATTTCCAACAATGATCCTCCACAAGCTCACCCTTAACAATATAGGTTTGTTCCGTGGCACACAAACCCTTCACCTAACACCGAAGAGTGGAAAACCTATAATCCTTATTGGTGGGATGAACGGGGCAGGCAAAACGACGCTATTGGATGCTGTCCGTCTTTGTCTGTACGGCAGACGGGCACTCGGTAACCGAGTCAGTCACAACGAATATTACGCCTATCTCTCCGCAATGATCCATCGAGGATCTGATTCCGTGGCACCTTTAAACCGTGCTGCTGTATCGCTTGAGTTTGAGTATGCACACGGTGGAGAAACGAATCGGTACGCGGTTGAACGGGCGTGGCGACAATATGAATCAGATCACCGTCCTGTTAACGAACTCTTAACAATCTCCGAAAACGGTTTGTTGGATACCGGACTTGATGCGGAACACTGGCAAGACCGCATTGATGAACTTATCCCGATTGGAGCATCGCAATTTTTCTTTTTTGATGGTGAAGATATCCAGAAGTTGGCGGACGACACCAGTCACGATCTATATCTCGCTGAGTCAATTAAGGTACTACTTGGGCTTAACTTGGTGGAGCGGTTACAATCAGATCTGCATATCTATGCCAATCGTTTGCTTAAACGCGAAAGTCCGGAACCAGTACAGAAAGAAATTGAGGCAATAGAATCGGAAATTGCTATACTAAAGACATCACTTACGGATGCAGAGACACACAGAGAATCACTTCATACTCAAATTGAAAGGTTAGGGAAGCAAATTACCCGACAAGAATCGCGCATCGCAGCTGAAGGTGGTAGTTATGCGGAAAAACGAGAGAGTCTGAAACTACGACAGGAACAACTCTATGCTGATATTGAGGCATTTGAAAATGATATCCGAGATTTGTGTGGAGAACTGTTTCCGTTTGCTCTGGTCCCTGAACTGCTCAAGCGATTAGGAGAGAGGCTTGTTAAAGAGATGAAGTTAGATGAGTGGGAAACAAGAGATCAAGTCTTGAAAACCCAGAACACAGTGGTTCTTGAGACGCTTGCATCCGAGGTATTCTGGGATGGTGCGCCCTTATCTGCACCACAGATTGAAACAGTCCGAACTAAAATTGAACCGCTCCTGAGAACACAACTTGAGCGTCCCGAAACATTGCGGGATTTCAAAAAAATCCGAGACCGTTCTCCTTCAGAATATGACCGCCTATTAGAATGGATTGATGCTTGTCTTGATGAAGTGCCACAAGAATTCTGCGAATTGAACAATGCGCTCAGAGAGACACAAACAGAACTACAGGAGGTTGAACAGACTCTGCAGAAAGTACCAGCTGAAGAGGTTTTAAAACCTTTGGTTGAGAAACTGTCGACATTAAACCAAAAGCTTGGGCAGCTTCGTAAACAGGAGCAGGATACAGAACAATCCATCCGTACTGTATCGTATCAACTTGAAGTAGCAGAGCGGAAATTGGATAAACTACGTTACACCCAGCAGCTGGGGAAAGCACATATCCAACGTCAACAGCGAGTGGAGGACGTGCAGTCTGTACTTTCCGCGTACACAGCACGACTCACACAGGCAAAAATTGCTACGTTGGGTGGTGCTATCGTGGAAGGTTTCAACCAGTTTTCACACAAGCCAGATCGAATTAGACGAGTTGAAATTAACCCAGAAACTTTTGCTGTAACACTTTATGATACCCACAATCGTCCACTATTAAAAGATGAATTGTCAGCAGGCGAAAAGCAGATTTATACTACGGCACTCTTGTGGGCATTGGCGAAAACTTCCGGCAAGGCATTGCCGATGATTCTTGACACACCCCTCGGACGTTTGGATAGTAGCCACCGTCAACTCCTGGTTGAACGTTATTTTCCCTATGCCAGCCATCAAGTTGTGCTACTTTCAACCGACACTGAAGTTGAAGGAAACCTACGCTCGCTGTTGGATCCCCATATTTCGCATACGTTCCATTTGGCATATCAGCAAACCGAAGCGTGTACTATAATAGAGGAAGATTATTTCAAGTAACAAAGCATGAAATTAAATAGAATTCACATTTCAGCGGGGTGGTCAATGAAAGTTAGAGGGAAACAAGGAGGAATGATATGGGATTAGCGAACTGGTTCAGTACGTTTTGCTCCAATATACAAGTACAAAATAGGGGGATAATTTCTACTCGTTACAAGAATATTACTCGCCGACTAAATACAGATTTCTGGGACACAACATCTGATACTTCACATAGCCTCTATGTGGGTTCGTATGGTCGAAATACAGCCATTGATGGATTCAGCGATCTTGATATGATTTTCCAACTTCCTTATGCGATATACAAACAGTACGATGACTATGAAGGGAATGGTCAATCCGCTCTCCTTCAAGCAGTAAAAAGATCGATAGCAAAAACATACTCAAATACAGATGTTGGAGCAGATGGACAAGTAATTGAGGTATCTTTCAGCGATAATATCACATTTGAAGTGGTACCTGCCTTTATAAATGATGATGACAGTTATACTTATCCTGACTCAAATGATGGTGGGAGTTGGCGTGTAACGAATCCCAAACCTGAAATTGAAGCCATACGAACTAGGAACAACGCCTGCAATAAAAACTTAATCCGACTGTGCAGAATGATGCGAGCATGGAAAGGAGAATGGAATGTTCCGATGGGGGGGCTATTAGTTGACACGCTTGCTTATCAATTCATCGACGATTGGGAATACAAGGATAAATCTTTTATTTACTACGATTGGATGTGTAGAGATTTTTTTCTTTTTATGGCAGACCAGGAAGGAAATCAAGAATATTGGCTAGCCCCTGGCAGTGGACAGCGTGTTTACAGTAAGGGTAATTTTCGCTGGAAGGCAAAGAGGTGTTACAACATCTCACTTGAAGCGATAAAATATGAGCAAGCCAATCCAAAACGAGAACGGTCGGCAAAACAAAAATGGAGAGAGATTTTTGGAACTTCATTCCCAGAATAATGACTTATCTACCTCCATTCAAGTACTTGAGGGACAACTTCGAGAGTGTTTTGGCAGAGTTGTTTATTCACACAAAACCCATGAGAAGTGTGCTGACATTCTCCAACAGCGTTTGTCAAGACTAAAATTGCTGCAAATCGTGTTATCAGTAATAACAACGGGGGGTTTTGTTTCAGTGCTTTTTGGCGTAGAAACAATAGGTTCAATCATTGCTAGTGCTGTTTCTGCAGCTCTTCTTGGCTTAAATATATACATGAAGGGAGAAGACTTAGGCGCGCTTGTCCGAAATCACAGAGAAACTGCAAGTGAAATTTGGCTTATTAGAGAAAAGTATCAGTCGTTAATCACAGATTTGGTGATTGGAGAAAAGGCTTCAGAGGCTATACAGGAAAAAAGAGACTTATTAATGGAAAATCTTCATTCAGTTTATTCTAGTGCCCCAAGGACTACGTATAAAGCCTATAAAAAAGCCCAACAGGCTCTGAAGTACAGTGAAGATATGACGTTTTCAGACGAGGAAATTGACGCGTTTCTACCTAGTGAATTGAAAAGGAGCGGACGAAACAATTCGTCAAATGGGTAATCCGCTAAGCGATGAATTTTCCATTAATTATGATGAATTGTTAGCAAAAAACTGAGAGGAGATTATACAGTTGGCAACCTTAAAAGAATATATAAGCGAAATTCTTTCTCTGAACGGAGATGCTCTTGATGATCGAGAAAGCGAAAAACTGGAATTTAAGGAGCAATTTAGTTTATCCGGTTTATCAGATTATTACAAAAGTTTTGCAGGATTCGCTAACAATCGAGGAGGTTACTTAGTATATGGTATTCAAAACTCTCCACGGTTCCCTGTTGGTTTGACTGAGAAAAGCCTTGACCAATTCAAAAGAATTGATCCGCAAAGGATAACCCAAGATTTACTTGAGGTATTTTCAGCAAGAATACAATGGGAGCAGGCAGAAGTAGATGCTAGCGGTAAAACCTATGGGGTTTTCAAAATTCATCAGGTGCGTAAGAAGCCAATAATAGCTATCAAGAATTATGGCAAGAATCAATCAATAAAAGCTGGTGAAATCTATTACAGATATGCCGGAAGAACACAGAAAATCCAATACGCCGAACTGGAAGCAATTATTCAAGAGCGAATACAAGAAAATATTGATCAGTGGATGGAACTGATGTCTAAAATTGCTAAGATTGGTCCGCAAAATGTAACTCTACTCAATGATCAAACCCATTCACTTGAGACAGGCGATGGTACATTTCTAACTATTGATGAAGAATTGTTTGGGCAAATAGAATTTGTCAAACAGGAGCATTTCTCGAAAGGTGACGAAGTTGAGACTCTTGAAATTGTTGGGAACGTTCGTCCAATTCTGGGAGTAATCCAAGAAGTGAAGGAGAACCTTCTTGCGGAATATCCGCTTTCTGCCACAGAGGTAGCCAGAGCTGTAAAAGAACGACTACCAGACATTTCGCGGAATACAGTTTGGACGGTAATCAAAGATAATGATATGAAAAATAATAGAGACTACTCGGCATATAATTTCCGCAATAGGAAACAGGAAGAATTATATAAGGAAAGTGGAAAATTACCAGCCGCAACACCCAGTATCTACAATCACAACGCAGTAGATTTCATTGTAAATACGCTGGAAAGTCAAAATTCGACTTCTCAAGCAAACGACCAAAATTCATGATTCCTTTTGTTCTTCCGTTCTGTTTTCAAAGGGTGCGCGCATATCCAAAGTTCCATTACACAAAGTAATATTGATCTCTACGACAGGCTATCGTCTCAATATTTCCTTACGATGCCATGCCAATGCCTCTTGAGCAGGATAAAGGGCAGCATGATCGGGCAATAATATCAATGTATCGCGCAAGGTCGTTAGCAGCCATTCTGTTGGTCCATGCTCCAATGTGAATTCCGAAACAATCACCTTATAGTTTTTATCCAAGGAAATCAAGCCTTTTTCAAATGCCCAATGGTGTGATTTACAAAGGGAAATTCCATTCCGAACATCGTCATTATGTGACTCACTAAAAGGAATGATGTGGGCAGCTTCCGTTATACTTTCTCCATCCGGTGTGAGGATACGCAACCGACAGGCAGCACATGTGTAGTCGTACATTCCCATGATTGCTTGACGAAAACTAGCCGTACGAATCGGTTCTTCTACTTGAACCGATTCTATGTGGTTTTGCGTTGAAAAGGTGTGTTCCACGCGTCGAAGCAATTCCTCCCGATATACGCTAATTTGCTCTGTTTCTGAAAGACTTCCTTCAATTGCTTGCTTGTGCTCTGATAAGTAGTTGTGGATAAGCGTTTGACGGAGTACCTCCCTGTCATGTGGAACAGTGAGCAAAGTAAAGAGTTCATCATCCAAACTTGCATACGCAACAATTTCCCGAAGCCGGGAAAACGTTTTAATTTGAGTTGCAACTCTTAGTGCCGTTTCATATCCAGGGTTTGCGTGGAGATGCCAGAAATTCTCGCTTTTACTTAAATGGAAAAATGGCAAAGCAATGTTAGGTTTCCGATCCGTTACTTTAGACCAATACTTCAGGAAAGTCTCCGCCAGCTCCGGTGAAAGAGAAATTTTGTTTTCAGGAATCTGTCCTTGCTCGATGAGTTCAATAACTCCTAACAGCAGAAGGGGTTTGTTAGGTGCTGCGCCGTGTGCTTTATCTATGCGCAATTTTCCCATTCTCTGGACATATTTTTCTAAGGTATTATTAAGCATCTTTTTTCTTATATCCTTTTAGTGCTGCAGTACAATGAAGTGAAATGCCAACGTTTATTTCCACCAAGTGCGCTTTGACAATCACTAATAGAATGTCGGTTAGATTCCGATTGGGAGGATACACTCCGTACGCCACCGAAATCGCAAGGTTCTCCATGATGCCTGAACGTTGAAATGAGGGGCTTGAAGTGCCACCGTTTATTCGGGCCACAATTTCGCAAATTTAATCCAAGTTTTG
>CAZGAW010000002.1:0-28092 GCA_964523645.1 uncultured bacterium
TTTCGAGTTTCCCCTTTAACGAAGCGTCATATCGTCAAAATTGCGTAAGTCCTGAATTATTCGTATTGCTCACCGAGATGATTCGCAACCAGCCTTAAGTCTAAAATATTTACTACATTGTCCCTGTTAACATCAGTAACTATAGGTCCCTCCAGCCCGAAATCCCGTGTCACCAATAGCAGATCTATAACGTTGACAACGCCATCTTTATTCACATCCCACGCCGGAGTTGAAGATTCACTTACCTCACTCTCTTCTGTTTCTTCCGGCATAGATTCAACAATCTCGCTATCTTCTGCTTCCTCAAGCATGGGTTGAACCGTCTCGGTCTCTCCTGTTTCCTCAAGCGGTACTACCTCCTCAGGTGGCATAGAGATGGCTTCTATTTCGCCATCTTCGGTCTTCACGGGTAGTGCTACCCCGTCATGCCCCACAAGGAGGACTTCGCTTAGGGAGAGTGTTGACGCTTTTGTAGCAACCCCTTCAAACGTTATCGTCAGGAGAACACCATGTGTGCTTTCTACTGTCGTCGAGGCTGTCGAGACGAAGGATATCCGATCTATCTCAATAACTGCAGGTGCGGTAAAGACATCACCAGAAAGGTAAGTCCCCTGTTGCCACGAAACATAGCCGAGTGTCTCTGGGTCGAATGCGACTGACAACTTGTAAGCCCTTACGTTTGGGGCGTTATCAACGACAACAGCGATTGCAAACCGCTCTCCGATTTCAGGAGACTCCATCGATGCAGGTACGATCCTGACAATCGCCCGAGTTTCCATATCCAGCAACGCGATGAGTTCATCAATCGCGTCTGGTGTTTGAAGTAGCGTCTGAACGTCCGGGTCGCTGAGTAGGATTCGGAGGTCAGAGTCATCCTGTTTTAATAGGGTTATGAATTCGTCTCCGATATCCGGAAAAATTACTTTGAGAAGGTCGGGCTGCTCCAAAACAGCCTCTATAATCGCAGACGTTAGGAGCGGTTGATTCTCCGGTTTCTTGAGTTCAAGGATGACTTCCGGTAGGACGGCTTGAACGTCTGCACGTCGTAAGACTGTTTGGTGCTTCTGAAACACCCGCTCAGCAAGCGAAGGGGTTTGAGCAGGGGCCTTCGTTGCCAAGACAAAGCACACCCCTAAGATGAAAGAAAATAAAAGGTGTTTTGAGAAAATACGAGTCATAGTTCTGTAGGGGGTTTTTGCTTGGGTGTTTCCCCTAGGTCTCGTGCCTGCCCACCCGCACATTGCTGCTTTTCCATCATTGTAGGGGCATGCCTGCCCACCCGCACATTGCTGCTTTTTCCATCATTGTAGGGGTTTTTGCTTGGGTGTTTCCCCTAGGTCTCGTGCCTGCCCATTCACCATTTCGGTTAAGCCATTATTTCATCCGAAGTTGGATTCGCCTTGAACCCGCCCGCCATAATGTTGTTATAAGGCTCTTGCGGATCGCGTCCAACCGGGCGCATTTCAGGCTTGTGATATCCGAATCGAACGGCTTTTCGCCACTGATCTGTCCGATTAACTTCAGACCAATGGATAAGGCAATAACTGAAGAAAATGACATCCCCTGCTACTGCTGGAATCGGAATTGAGTCGATAAAATCCGGATGGAATTTATCAGTGGGCAGATGCGGTGCCGTCCCTTCACCCGTGATGTGTTCCCGCGGCCCCTCTTTATGGCTACCCGGGACGACCCGTAAAGCACCGCTCTCAAATGGAGCATCATCAAGATGGACAAGGCAATCGACGAAGTCAAGTCCATCGTGTGGATAAAACGGATAGTCCTGGTGCATCGGGAACGGCGTTCCTTTTTCCGGCGGCTTTGCGTGTAGCACAGTATGGTGCCATTGAATGGTATCACCAATGAGTGACTGCACAGCACCCGTCAGCCGTTCGTGGAAAATCACTCTACCCCAGGCAGCGGAGTAGAAATGCGGGTTGTGCATAAAAACAGCCTTCGTTGTTTGCTGATCCTCATCTTTGAGGTAACGTGTCCGCCAAGGTCCGGGCCAACCGATTGTTTCCTGTCCCCAGTTGTTGATGATCCGCACCATTTCAGATGCCAGTTCTTTTGTTTCCGCCGGTTTAAAGAGCTGGTCCACCTTGAGATACCCGTTCTCGTGGTAAAATTCGACCTGTTCTTGCGTTAGCATGTTTTTCTCCTTATCGCTATTGAATGGGTTCGCGTGCCAAAAACTTGTTGCTTGTTCTAAATTTTACTTCAAAACCGTATATTTTGTCAACCTGCTTCGTGCTGAAAAGGTTTCGCGGCAAAAAGTGTATCATTGACAAACGAAAAACACACCTCTTCTTTGGCGGTAGTCCTATTTCCGTATTAGCATTTTCCGTGTCGCAGTGAAATCCCCAGCGGTGAGCGTATAGAAATAGAGACCACTTGCCACAGGTTCACCTTGCTCGTTTTTGCCATCCCAATACGCCGCCCGGCTTTTGTTCTCATAAACACCCGCAGGCTGATGTCCGAGTGCTAACGTGCGAACGAAACGTCCGTCTGCAGTATAGATCGTCACGGTGACCTCCGCAGGTATACTGAGTTGATAAGGTATCCATGTCTCTGGATTGAACGGGTTCGGGTAGTTAGAGAGCAGCACTGTTTCTGGAGGTGCTGTTTTCGACAGTGCCGGGGCTGCAGGGGTATCCCTGAAAAGGTCTAACATATTTCCCAATCGATTATATTGGAAATGATAGATAGGGGCGTGATCGTTGTTCCCGCTAAATTCCACAGTTTCCAGACTGTAGGTGCGGTACGTAACCTCTTGATCCCCAGCGATGTGATCAAACCGGATTCTCGGATAACCGGAGAGAATCTGCTGCCCAGTTGACCAGTGCACGCTGATAAAACCGGTACGCAGCGAAAAAGACTCCCAATTGCCGTTACTCGACCATTTAATTTCGTAAGGGATAGTCACCCCGGTGCGATTGCTAATTTTGAATACCTGTTGGGGATAGGTCCGTTGAGCCGGTATAGGCAACAAATTCGCAGGCACCCTATTTAGCAATGCTCTCACATTCTTCGCGGGCGCGGCGGCTGCCCGCGTTTCATCTGTCCCCGCAGTCAGGATTCCAATGAACGTGCCTTGATCGTTGAGAACGGGACCCCCACTATTGCCGCCCTCGGCATCGGCTTCCATCGCTAAGCAGGCTCCCCCACTTGGTAAGCAAATTTGTTGCGGCGTTAGGAAGGTTCCTTGGGTCCAGTTCCACAACTGGGTTCCTGGATTTCCGAGGATGTGAACCTTGTCGCCTTGCCGCATGCTGTCTTCAACGTTCCTGCTGAAGTCGTGCTTAATCTCGCGGGCAGTCACCGGAATCCGAGCGAGTTGGACGATTGCGAGGTCGTTTTTAACATTTTGCACAATGACCTGCCCGCGGGTCGCATATCCTCGAGTCTCAAACCAGTTCCAACGTTCCAGATAAAAGCGCTCATCCCTATTCAAAACTCCCTTCGTATCCCGCCATGGGAAGAACACATATATCCCCTGTGCATTTTCTATCACATGTTCATTGGTAACAACGAGACGGCGTCTTTTATCAATTAGGACACCGCTGCCTTTACCTGCCTGTCCATTTCCCAGATCGGTCGCTATCCAGACCACAGAATGGATTGCCTCATCGTGGATGTGCTGGGCAGGCAGGTCCGGGAGCCGCGGAGTCCCAGCAATCGTATGTGAACCTCCGTTCTGGTACTCATAAAATGGCTCCTGCCTTAAATTCCCCCGGGCGTGGGTGCCGCTTAAGAAAGTACCCTCAGATGTCTCCACAACCGTAAACACCTCTGAAGGGTGTATCCAAAACAGAAACGCATCTCTTGTTACGTGATTAGGAGGTTTTATTTCTCCACCGCGATCTATCACTCGGATATAGACCCAAGTATTACCTGCTGGTACCGGTAAGGTTCTCGTCCCATTGGGTTCAACCTGATACCAGCCTCGCGTCCGCCAACCCTCGGGCCACCAATCACCGCTAGCATCTCTGCCCGCAGGTTGCCATACGGAGTAAGTCACCCATACAGCTTCTGTCGCGCGCCCGTTGGTGAGCGTATAATCCGCTGTTGCGAATCGCGCTAAAGTGAGCGCTGCCGTTGCAAAAACGAATAGGAACAAAAGTTTCTTGGACAATTCATGTTTCCCTTCTGAGGACAACGATAACGGTAGATTTCAGCGAACTGCCCCAAAAAACTCGGGTGTGAATGTTCTTCGTTTGACGATCAGATACGCCTTCAGTGAGAGGGTCAGTATAGCACACGCTTGGTTGAGACAGTGGCCCAAATTTCCGATGACACTACAGTTGCCTACTTGGCAAACTATAGTATTTGACAGTAAGGAAAAAGTCAAATTTTTTGTAGGCTAAAATCGGAACCCTTCAGTTTTCGGTTTTCTGTACGATCCTATGGGATAAGTCGCTCTAATACCATTTCTGATTGAAATTGTAGCATAAACTTTTAGTTTGTGTTTCCTTGTAGCATAGACTGTGAGTCTGTGCCCTAAAGCAGGGTCAATGCGATATAAACTTTTAGAAATGGTATAAGAATATCACGCCTATCGGAGAACCGAGTGATTATGAGCATCCCAGAGAGACTTTTTGTTTAAAATAACTTTTTGTTAAACTAAATATAACTAAAAAATTCGTTTTCACGGAGAAAACGAATTTTCAAATTCAGGAACCCCGTGAAATCAATACTCTAAAAAATCCTCCGTGAAAACTCCGTGAATTCGGCTGTTAAAATGAAAACGCTACTGACAACCGATTGCTGATAACTGATTGCTGACCGCCAACGAAAAACAAATTCTTGCATTAATGTGCAATCTATTATATGATAGTCGCATCCCGTATCAAGGAGAAAAGGAAGCAATGAGTCTTTTGGGTATAGACGTTGGGACAACAGGGTGTAAAGTTATCGCCTTTCGCGAGGACGGGACTGTTCTCGCACAAGCGTATGGTGAATATCCGTTGACCCATCCGCAACCCGGCTGGTCGGAACTGGACGCGAATAGCGTCTGGGAAAACATAGCGACTGGCATTCAGCAGGTTGCATCACAAACAAAATCCGATCCGATTGAAGCCATCAGTGTCGCCTCACAGGGCGAAGCCGTAACACCCGTGTCCGCCGATGGGCAGATTTTAGCGAACGCAATTACCACTTTCGATGCGCGTACAACAGGTATCTGCGATGCGTTGAAGCAACACATAACACCTTTAGAGGTAATGCAAATTACCGGCATGCCGATGAGCGATATTCATACCTTGGCGAAACTCATCTGGATGCAGCGGAATCAACCTGATATCTATCGGCAGGTATGGAAATTCCTCGGCTTTGAGGATTTCGTCTATTTTAAACTCGGTGTGCCGCCTGTAGTAGATTACTCGCTCGCTGCGCGCACGATGGCATTTGACATTATCACCAAGACTTGGTCGGACAGAATGCTCGATTTAGCAAATGTAGATGCAAAACTCTTCCCAGACACCGCATCATCAGGTACGCCGATTGGCGAGGTTAGCACCAAGGTCGCTGATGAACTCGGTCTACCGCAAGGTGTGGTCTGCGTTACCGGTGGACACGACCAACCGTGTGGTGCTTTGGGGGCTGGGATTATTCGGAGCGGCGAGGTAATGGACGCAACCGGCACTGTTGAATGTATCGCACCCGCTTTCACAGAACCCGTCATCAACCAAGACATGATAGACGGAAATTTCGCCTGTTATCCGCACGTTGTTGATGGGTTGTATGTCACACTCGGATTTGTGTCCAGCGGTGGCGTTGTGCTGCGGTGGTTTAGGGATACGCTCGCGCAAGCAGAAGTTGCCCAAGCCGCTGCAGAAGGACGTGATGTCTACGATCTACTGATGGAAGAACTCCCTGATACCCCAGGAACAGCGATGGTGCTGCCACACTTCACCGGTTCAGGCACGCCTTATCTCGACCTCGAATCGAAGGGCGCAATTGTCGGACTGACGCTTTCGACAACGAAAGGCGAACTCATCAAAGCGATCTTAGAAGGCATTAGCTACGAAATTAAACAGAATCTCGCCATGCTTCAGGACGCAGGCGTTGTGATAAACGAGGTGCGCGCCATTGGAGGCGGTGCGAAATCTGAAAAATGGCTCCAACTCAAAGCGGATATGTTTGGCAAAAAGGTGATTGCCCTTGATATATCCGAAGGCGTTTGCCTCGGTACTGCTATCCTTTCCGGCACAGCGATAGGCAAATATGATTCCGTTGAAGCAGCAGTTGATCAGTTGGTCACACCGCGCGATGTATACGATCCGCGTGAAGAAGTCGCACAACAGTACGACGAAAAATTGAAGGCATACGAACAAATTTATCCGGCACTCCGTTCCCTGAATTATGAATTGTAACGCGAACACAGAAAGAGGTATCCGCATCACCTCAGCCCCGTAGGGGCGACATTTGTGTAGAACCAATGAAAAAACACGTCGTAGGCATTGACATCGGTGGGACAAAACTCGCGACTGTTGTCGCTGATAAAACAGGACATATCCTCAATAAAGTGCGTAAACCGACGCGCTCAGAAAAGGGCCCGGAATACGCACTCGGATTGCTGTTTGATATGGTTCGCGAGGTTGTTGATCTGGCAGGTGTGGAACGGAAGTCTATTTCGGCGATAGGGGTGAGTTGCGGCGGTCCCTTGGATACAAAGACTGGGATTGTCTATTCACCGCCGAATTTACCCGGATGGGACGCACTACCCCTTAAAGCGAAACTTGAATCCGAATTTCAGGTGCCAGTGACGATCGAAAACGACGCGAACGCCAGTGCACTCGCAGAATTCAGGTTCGGCGGTGGACGCGGCTACAAGGCTGTCCTCTATATGACCATGAGTACAGGCATCGGGGGAGGTATTGTTATCAATGGACAGATTTATCATGGTGCCAACGACAGTGCTGGCGAGGTCGGGCATCAGATACTGCTGCCGAACGGACCGCGCTGTGGCTGTGGAAAACGCGGGTGCCTTGAGGCGCTCTGCTCTGGTCCTGCTATCGCACGCCGCGCACAAACTGCAATACAAAAACGACTTGAGGATGAAAAAACAGCAACAGCAATCCTAACCCTTGCCGACGGATGTATTGAGGATGTCAAGTCGGAGCATGTCCTCGAGGCAGCGCGCATAGGTGATCGCTTAGCTTTGGAACTTGTTGGGGAGACAGCATATTACATGGGCTGGGGTATCGCAAACTTGGTCAACATTTTAAACCCCGATATCGTTTTATTGGGAACTATCGCAGTTGCCGCTGGCGATCTCTTGCTCAACCCAATTCGAGAGACGGTTTTGAAATTCGCAATGACCCGTCCCGCGGAAGCCGTTAAAATCGCGCCTGCCCAATTAGGTGACGCGTTGGGAGACCTCGCTGCCGTCGCATTAGTCGTCTGAAAATCGCTTACCATCCACTCACTGATAGACGCACCCCAGTAGGCGAGGTTTGATGAGTTTTATAGTAAAATCCGAAAATAAGTTTACATTTTTGAAAACCTGTCCGTGCTTCACGCCCTTGTAGGAGGGAATTCCGATTCCCGACGCTTCTCCTAAGGGGTGTATAAGTAATTACGGGCACTACTATAATAACCCAAGTTGCTACCTAATAGGTTTTGAACGTTTAAACACAGATTTTTCAAGTAAACTTCTCTTTACACCCCAGCGGGGTGTTATGTCTATAGAAAATCGGTCGTTCAAGGAGCTGCACCCCAGCGGGGTGCTATGTGAATAAAAAAGTGGCAACTTAGGTTATAATAAAATAAATCGGTAATTTGATATTTTCCCAGGTCTGGTAGGTGCGGTTTGATGAAGTTTAAGAAAATATTTCGGTAATCCCATTTGAAAAAACGATTGTAGGGGTAGGTCTTGTGCCTACCCGTGCATTACCGAATTAATAAATTAATCTTCATCAACCGCACCGGATTCGTTAGGAAATTACCGAATTAATAAATTAATCTTCATTAACCGCACCCGACATCGCCAAGGAATTAACGAATTAAATTCTTAATCTTCATAAACCTCGCCTACCGCGGGGAGAAATAAAATTATAGGACTTACTATAAATGGAAAGAATTCAGAATTATATTTCGCATCTGCAAGGTGCTTTAGAGCGACTCACATTGGCAGATGTGCAGCGTTCCATAGATGTGATTATGGAAGGCTATTACGCCGAAAAGCAAATTTTTGTGATTGGTAACGGTGGAAGTGCTTCTACAGCATCACACCTCGCCTGTGACTTAGGGAAAGGTACAAGTGTCCCCGGCAAACCCCGTTTTCGCGTGATGAGTTTAACGGACAATGTCGCAACGATGACGGCGTGGTCGAACGATGTATCTTACGAAGATGTCTTCGTCGAACAACTGAAAAATCTTGTGAACCCAGGGGATGTCGTGATAGGTATCAGTGCAAGCGGCAACTCAGAAAATGTGATCCGGGCAATGCGACATGCTAAAGAAATTGGGTGTCAAACAGTCGGCTGGAGTGGCTTCGGTGGTGGTACTTTGGCAACGATTTGCGATGTAAATGTCGTTGTGGATAGCGATCGCTACGGTCCCGTTGAGGATGTCCATCTAATTCTGAACCATGTACTTCACGCGTGGATCCAAGAAGAGTTCACATCGGCTTGAATTGTAAATCGGTCTTGACGCTTACCCTTGCTTTCAGGTATAATTGAATTAGTTATCAATTATTTAAACGATTACGCAAGAAACACTTTTCCCTTTTTTATTCGCACGAAAACCGAGTCTGAAATGAAATGGAAGGTTTTCGCTTAGAAGAAAGCCCAAACAAAAACAGTTTTTCTTCAGATATACGGAAAGGCACTCCCAATGTACAACCGACTTGACCAAACCGCAAGGAAAATTAAAAAACGGGTTTACGTGTTCCTTTTAATCGGATGTCTTTTCATGAATAACAATCTGTCTGCTCAGGACGCAGCACTGGTTTACGTAATTGACATCCGGAACGAGATCGGAAGCGGACTCGGCACTTACATCAGTGATGGTATCCAAGTGGCAGAGGAAGCTGGTGCTGACGCAATTGTTTTTGATGTGGATACCCCGGGCGGTAGAGTAGATTCCGCTGTGAATATCATCCGCGCCATTCAGGGAACACAAGTCCCCACAATCGCTTTCGTCAATCGGCAAGCTATATCTGCTGGCGCAATGATTTCTATCGCTTGTAACCAGATTGTGATGACTTCAGGCGGAACGATCGGTGATTCCGCCCCTGTTAATATTCAAGGAGATGAAGTTGGTGAAAAAGCGGTTTCCTACATCCAAGGAACTATTCGTGCGACAGCAGAACGAGAGAATCGGAACCCTGACATTGCTGAAGCGATGGTAGATAAAGAACTCGTCCTCGTTAAGCTCACGGATGGACAGATTATTAAACTTCTACCCGAAGAATACGCCATGCGTGAAGAAGAGGGTGAGGAGATGGAGATCCTCTGTGCCCAAGGAAAGCTGCTCACCTTATCCACCCGGCAAGCGTTAGACTACGGGTTCGCAGATGCCCAAGCCGAAACCCTTACAGAATTATTGGCACAGTACGAAATTGTTGAGGTCGATGGAACCAAGTTACCTCTAACGGAGGATGGCGTTGCTCGATGGGAACAGGAACTCGGCATCTCAAAAGTCACTCGCGTGAAAACGTTAGCAGACGCGCGTATTACCGAACTTCAGGCAACACTTGCTGATAAGATTGTTTTCTTTATCACAAATCCCCTTATCAGCTCGCTTCTCCTTTCATTGGGCATGCTTGGTATCTTTATAGAAATTCGGACACCCGGTTTTGGTGTCCCCGGGTTCCTTGGTTTGCTTTGCATAGGTCTTTTCTTCGGTGGACACATGCTGACGAAAATCGGTGCGGAATGGGCATTCCTACTTTTTATCCTCGGAATTGGACTGATTGCTCTGGAGGTTTTTGTAATTCCGGGCTTTGGCGTTGCCGGAGTTCTTGGTATTACGTTGATGTTGGGAAGCGTCTTTTTCGTCTTCGATAAGGCTTACGAATTCCGTACAGCTGTTATGTGGCTCTCCGTCTCTGTGATCTTGACCGCTGGATTGGCTATTTTCGCCGCTTTTTTCCTGCCTGAAACCCAACTTTTTCGGAAACTCGCTTTGTCAACAGTGATGGACACCGAGAGTGGATATCACTCCGCTGGTTCCGAGGATTTTCAAGGGTACCTTGGTAAATCCGGCGTAGCACTAACACCCTTACGTCCCGCTGGAACGGCTCGAATCGGGAGGAATAGGGTGGATGTCGTCACCGTCGGTGATTTCATCGCACAGGATAGCAACGTCAAAGTTGTAGAGGTGGAAGGCTCTAAGGTTTTCGTTGAAGCCGTTGAGGATGATTAATTTTTTGCTTGGCGATATATTCTATAATTTTGTGCTAACTGAGACACGTAGCCTGCGACAACGGCGCAGGGTTTTTGATAGGGTGTTGCTGCAGGTCTACGCAAAGGCAATTTATTCCTCAAACCAACCTGACCGAACCGCAAGGAACATTAAAAATATGATGGGGTTTCTAATCTTCCTGATAGGTATTGGTATGCTGTTAGTATTTATTGAGCTGCTTATTCTCCCAGGGTTTGGAGCAGCGGGTGTGCCGGGATGTTTCCTTATAGTCGTAGGGACCGGGGTCGCTTGGTGGAAATTCGGCTTCCAGACGGCTCTGACGTATACGGGGGCAACGCTGGTCGGGGTCATTCCATTAGCGATCATCGGGCTATCGGTAATGCGGTCAACACCTGCTGGCAAGACTTTTATCTTAGGAGCTACCCAAAATAAGGCAGAGGGTTTCCACGCCCCTCCTTCAGAATTGGCAACTTTGGTCGGAAAGTCCGGTAAAGCATTGACACCGCTGCGCCCCGCCGGAGCTGCACTCATCAGTGGACATCGCGTTGATATTGTCACACAAGGCGAATTTATTCCCGCAGAAACCGAAGTTGAAGTGATTTTTGTGGAAGGCAGCCGTGTTGTTGTTCGTAGTTTACAATAGCCGTCAGCAATCAGGCATCAGCCATCAGGCATCAGAGGCATCAGAACTTTCGCAGCTTTCTTTTAACTGACAACTGATACCTGAAAGGCACGAAGTGCCCTGCTGAGAACTAATTCATGGAGGTAGATAATGGTGGATGTATTTACAGGTGGAATTGCCCTTGCTGTCCTAATTGTTATCATAGTGTTCTTTTGGTTCGTCCCCGTTGGGCTCTGGATTGCCGCTGTCGCAGCGGGTGTTCCTCTCCGGATTTTCGACCTAATCGGGATGCGCCTCAGACGGGTGAATCCGAATGTTATCGTGAAAGGGTTAATCAGTGCTCACAAGGCTGGGTTGAAGGTCATAACTGCTGAATTGGAAGCGCATTATCTTGCAGGTGGTAATGTTCTCAATGTTGTTAGTGCACTTATCGCTGCGGATAAAGCAAGAATCGAGTTGAATTTTCAACGTTCTGCTGCCATAGATTTGGCTGGACGCGATGTCTTTGAGGCGGTTCAGGTCAGTGTCAATCCGCGGGTAATTACGACACCGAAAATCAGTGCACTCGCTTTAGATGGGGTTGAGTTGATAACCACCGTCCGTATTACCGTGCGTACGAACATCAATCGACTTGTCGGGGGCGCGGGTGAAGAGACGATCATCGCACGTGTCGGTGAGGGCATTATTAGCGCAATCGGTGCCTCTGAAACCTATGAAGATGTACTTGAAAATCCTGATATTATCACGAAAACAGTGCTTGACCGCGGACTTGATGCCGGAACCGCTTTTGAAATTCTTTCTATTGATATTGCTGATGTCAACGTTGGCAAAAATATCGGGGCGGAACTCCAAGCCGAGCAAGCTGAAGCGGATTTGGTCGTAGCACAAGCAAAAGCAGAAGAACGTCGGGCTATGGCAGTTGCTCGAAAACAGGAGATGACTGCAGGCGTCCAAGAGATGCGCGCAAAAGTCGTTGAGGCGGAAGCACAGGTGCCTCGCTCCTTGGCAGGCGCGTTCCGTGAAGGCAACTTGAACATTGATACCGAGCAACAATAGGAAAATTGTCGGTTCGTCTGCTACGCAGACTTTCGGTTTTCAGTTATCAGGCGCGAGGGACTTTAGTTTATCATGGGAAATACCTAAGCAAAACGCTCTCTTTTAACTGACTACCGATAACCGATAACTGATAACCATTAAAATGGAGGATAATAAACATGGGACCCACAATGATTGCAATTATTGCTGTTCTGCTTATCCTGTTTATAATTATTATTAGTTGGCTTGTTCCGATCGGTTTGTGGATTACTGCTATTGCGGCAGGTGTGAAGGTTGGAATTTTTGACCTCGTTGCAATGCGTTTGCGGCGTGTTCCACCCACTGCAATTGTAGAACCTCAGATCAACGCAACAAAGGCAGGTTTAAATCTGTCTCTTGACGATCTGGAGGCACATTTTCTGGCAGATGGGCGTGTCGCAAGTGTAGTATCCGCATTGATTGCCGCCGATAAAGCTAACATTGACCTCGGTTTCGCACAAGCCGCGGCGATCGACCTCGCAGGCCGTGATGTCTTACAAGCCGTCCAAGTTAGTGTTACGCCTGAGATTATTGATATTCCGAGTAGAGACGACGCAAGCAACGGTATCACCGCAGTTGCCCGCGATGGTATCCAGTTAATCGTGAAAGCGCGCGTTACAGTGAGAGCCGATATTGACCGGCTCGTCGGGGGCGCGACTGAAGACACTATCCGGGCAAGAGTCGGCGAAGGAATTATTACAACGATCGGCTCGTCAGCAAGCCACAAGCAGGTCTTAGAGAATCCAGTGCGCATCTCAGAGACGGTGCTTGAGAAGGGCTTAGCTGCCGGAACTGCCTTTGAAATTTTGTCTATTGACATCGCTGATATAAACGTTGGTGAGAATGTCGGTGCAAAATTACAAACCGACCAAGCGCAAGCTGAACTCAAAATCGCACGTGCGAAAGCGGAAGAACGTCGCGCACGCGCGGAAGCGGAAGAAGAAGAGAATAAGGCACTCGTTGAAGAGATGACGGTCAAGTTGATTGAAGCAGAAGCGGAAGTACCCCTGGCAATCTCAGACACCTTTGATTCCCAGCGAATGAGTGTGATGACTTATTACGAACTCCGTAATATACTCGCCGATACGGAAATGCGTCAGTCAATCGCTTCACCCGGCGGAACACAAGAGATGGACACAACGCGTTCCGCACACTCTCTCGGACTTTCATAGTAAAGAGTTGTCAGTTGTCAGTTTTCAGCCGTCGGTTACAAAAGGGTTCTGGTAACAATTCACGGAACCTTGGAATATTCCAAAAAAGCGTAGATTGTTACGAATCTCCTCTTTACCGATAACCATTAACCGATAACTGATAACCAATATAAGGAATAACTAAAAATGGAAAGTATCATCCAGATGTTGGCACCGCTGATTATCGTGATTCTAATATCCCTCTTGAGCAATTCGCGTCGGCGGAAAGCACAGCAACGAAACGCTGAAAGAGAAAGAAATGCGAATACGATGCCGGAGAGCGACGATGCACCACCGCCTTTCATGGAGGATTTTCCGTTCGCAACGGAACTCGAGGAGATGATTGCGCAGCAGGATGAGGAAGAAGTCGCTCCAGTTGTCGAAGAGCCGACACCACCGGAACCGGTTGTTGAGACTCCAGAACCGCAGCCACCGCCACCAGCGCCTGTAGATTCTCCAACCGGAAGAAGATCTGTCCCTGCGACATCTCTACTGAATTTGTCGCCCCAAACTTTTCGTCAAGGCATCATTCTTTCAGAGATTCTTGGGCGTCCCAAATCACGTAGCCGTCGACAGTCAACCACCAACCGTCAGTAGAGAACAATCCGCCGCACCTTGGCAGACTACAGGGCATTCTGGATTATTGCAGAGACTCACTTTACTGATTTACTGCGGACTGGAAACTGACGGCTCTTCTTTTCAAAAATCCAAAGCACACAGCTCGTAATGAAATGGAGAGGTTTTTGCTTGGGGGTTTCTGCAGATATACGGAAAGGCACGTCAAATGCCAAAACCCACCTTATCGAACCGCAAGGAACAATTAAAAAACAAAATCTCTGCTTCTTTTTTGGTTTTTCTGCTCTTTGTGGGCTGTTCTCAACGTCAACAACTTGAAGAGCAGCGGACCCCTCTTCACCTTGAATTTCCACCTTATACCCGACATCTCAAAGGATTTAAAATCTGCTTAGACCCCGGCCACGGCGGACAAGCGCACGTCCCAGACTACAAACGGGGACCAACCGGGGTACGTGAAGCCGAGGTAAACTTACAAGTCGCTCTCCACCTACGCGAGTTGTTACAGGAGGTTGGGGCTACCGTCATTATGACGCGTGTTGATGATTCTTATGTGAGTCTGCCAATGCGTAGTCAAATTGCCAACGAGGGTGGTGCCGATTTCTTCATTTCGCTGCACCATAACGGAATTGATAATCCGAAAGTTAACTATACCTCTACTTGGTATCACGGTGATGCGGATGACTCGCGTCAGAGCCTTGATCTCGCACGCTATATCCAGCGGGGAGTTTCTGACGCGCTGCAGTTGCCCACCTCGCCAGCCTCTGGACTTTATTCAGATAAATTAATAACGGCTTCCGGTTTTGGGGTTTTGCGGCTGACTGAATGTCCAGCGGTTTTGTGTGAGGCATCTTTTCTTTCAAACCCAGAGGAGGAAGCGAGGTTGAAAGAGGATGATTATCTACAAAAAGAGGCATACGGTTATTTTCTGGGTATTGCGCGTTATGTTGAAGGCGGGTTTCCGAAAGGCGTTCTGGTAGAACCCATACACACATCAGTCATTCAAACAAAAATGCCACGCCTCCAGATTCAAGTTATGGATGGACTCCATGAACGCGGCGCGTGGATGCTTAAACGCCAACAGGTCTTCACCAACACCATCCGGGTCAAAGTTGATAATGTAGAGGTCCCGTATCACTATAATCGCGATACGGATCAAATTACTGTTTCCATTGAAAAACCGTTATCAAATGGTGTGCATTTCGTCGAAACCGAGTCGGTGAATTATTATGGCAATCACAGTCTGCCTTCACTACAATGGTTTAAGGTGGCACCGCCTGCAGAAGCATTGGAGCTTAGTGCATGGACAGATACGCTCCCTGCTGATGGGAAAAGTTACGTCGGCATCTCTGTAACCGCTCGTGATGCTGACGGAATGCCGATTGCTGACGATGAACCTATCTACGCACAAACATCGAACGGAACACTCACAGAGACGCTGGGACTTTCAAGAAATGGTTCAACGCAGTTTTATCTATATGCCCCGGATACACCCGGCGCGGCGACAGTGAAAGCCTCTTACGGAGAAATAAACGAATCGCTCACAATTCGCTTTTCAGACATTGAGAGTACAATCGTGCAAGGACGGGTCGCTGACGCAAGTTCTGGAAAAGCACTCCAAGGCGTAAAATTACAAGCTAACCCCGGATTGACGGCTTCTACAGATACTGAGGGACACTTCTTCGTTATGACCGGTTACGAGTTGAGAAACTTGGGTGAGACAACACTTCATATTTCTAAAGAGGGCTACTATCCCGACAAACGTGAAATCCATATTGAACCGAATCGGTCAACGGTTGTCCATACGGAACTCCATCCGATCGCAGATGGAGCGTTCGCCTCAACCGCCATTGTTCTGGATTCGCAAACGGATACGCCTGAGACCCAGGAACTCATCACAACATTGGAAGGAATGTTGAAACACGCTGGGGCAAAGGTCTATAATATCCATACCCCCGGACTCAAAATGTCTGTAGAGAAACGCATAGAGACAATTAACGCTATCAAGGATAGAGGATATTATTTGCAAATTAATCACGCGGAATGGCGTAACGGATCCCCCGCTGCGGTTGCAGCGCACTACCGCGGCAATCAGGGAACAGAGACATTCCTAAAGCGGATACTTGAACAGTTCAATGGGACACTTTATGAGACACCGATTGTCACGATTCAAGATAGAACGACACCTGAAATTCAACAGACGAACAAAATGGCGATGACCCTTCAAATTCGATCTCTAAATCACCCGAAGGCTTCTGTTGTTCAGGAGGCGTATGCGATTTTCTTCGGCGCGTGGACTTTCTTAAAGGGGGATAGGGAAATTGCATCGGAAAAACAGAAGCGGTTTATGGCGTACCTAAAAGAGAGGCAGGCGTATTCTTCTGATTAGGCAAAAGCGCGTGGTTTGGAACGCGTAGGGGCTGGGTTCCCCAGCCCGTAGTCCGTAGGTTGGGTAGAGCGGTAAAGACCAGGAACACACCGATATATCGGAAATACCGATTTTCCAGAGCCGTATTCGCATAATAGATATAGCGAAACCCAACGAAACAAACGATCATTTCACGGGAGTTGACGCTCTGAAAAATCATCGCAGAAAGCAGCTCTACGGAAAAACGCGTCAAGAAAACTTACCTGAACCAACCGTAGAGAAAATTAAAAAATGAATATTGTCTCTCAAATCACAGAACTCCAACTCCAACATCCGTTCAAGATTGCGCGTCGCGCCACAGATGCGTCCCGACAGGTAATCTCTGTAGAGATTGATGGCGGCATCGGGGAGACTGCCCCAGCTCGGTTTTACGGTGAAACCGTTCAGACGGTGAGTGTCGCGTTAGAAACCATTGCCCCAGCACTTCCCGAAAACCTTGATGCCATTCACGATGTGATGGAGGTAGTTGAGACAACACTCGGCGGCAATTACGCAGCGAAATCCGCCATTGATATGGCACTGCACGATCGACTCGGTAAGAAACTCGGTGTTCCCCTCTATCAACTCTGGGGGCTTAACCCTCATAAGACACCTTGCACATCGTTTACGATTGGGCTTGATGAACCTGAAGTGATGGCGGAGAAAACCCGACATGCTGAAGCGTATCCGATTCTAAAAGTCAAACTCGGCACACCTCGCGATATTGAAATAATTCAAACACTCCGCGATGTCACGGATAAACCGATCTACGTTGACGCAAACACAGCGTGGACACCGAAGGAGGCTGTTCGCAAGATTCGTGAACTTGCTCAATACGGTGTGACATTGATAGAACAACCCACGAAACCCTATGATTTAGCAGGACTCAAGTTTGTCCGCGAACATTCAGAACTCCCAATTATTGCCGATGAAAGCGTCAAGCGTGCAAGTGATATTCCCACACTCGCTGAATGTGTGGACGGTATCAATATCAAGCTCGTCAAGTGCGGCGGATTGCTTGAGGCACACCGAATGATAAACGTTGCTCGCGCACACGGTTTAAGCGTTATGTTGGGTTGTATGATAGAGAGTTCGCTCGGTATCACTGCCGCTGCACACCTAACACCCCTCGTAGACTATGCAGATCTGGACGGCAATCTGCTCATTGCGAACGATCCATACACAGGTGTAACCCTTGACGAAGGTAAATTGATACTACCAAACCGCCCCGGTATTGGAGTTATCTAAAGAATATTCCTAAAATGTCATAATATATGTTATACTAAAATAACGATTGAAAGGATAATACACTGCCATGGACGTTTATCAGAAAATGCTTCCCATAAGAACAATTGAACAGGCAAAAGCCATTCGCAACGAGTCTTGGCAAAAATGCAAATTGATCCCAACATGGGTGAATCAAGAAGAGGTAGGATTGGATTGTTTTTACACACATCCTGATATAGCACACGAATGTAGTGAAAGCCTATACACTATCATGCAAACGGATAGTGTAGACTTAAAAAACTATCACTTTATTGAACCGAGTGCTGGCACTGGCGTATTCTATAATCTGATGCCAGAAAATCACCGAACTGGTATTGATATACTACCGACCCGTCCAGAGTTTATAGGCGAAGACTATTTAACTTGGACACCACCACATAGTCAAAATCAATATGCAGTTATGGGGAACCCTCCATTCGGCTACCGCGCATGGCTTGCCCTTGCTTTTCTAAATCATTCAGCAACCTTTGCTGACTACATAGGTTTTATATTACCTATGGCATTTCAGAGCGACGGGAAAGGTAGTCCAAAATATAGAGTAAGGGGAGCAGAACTCATTTTGTCTAAACCGTTACCGTCCAATGCTTTTGTAGATATGAATAGAAATGCGGTTAAACTTAATACACTCTGGCAAGTATGGAGACGTGGTATAAATCGTATACAAACGGTTAGGACTTGTGATAACTGGGTAGATTTGTTTACTGTGGATACTCGTAAAGAGCGTCTTTGTGGACAAGATCGGATGAAAGAAGCCGATTATTTTCTCCAAAGAACATTCTATAACGAACCGCCAGGGCTCGTTAAAGACTTCTCAGAAGTGCGTTACGGTTGTGGATATGGACTGATTATAAAAAGAGAACGCGATAAGATTGAACAGTTGCTAAACAACGCAGACTGGTGTCGTTATTCCAATCTTGCTGTGCATAATTGCCGACACATATCCATGTATCATATTCGGCAAGCCATCATAGACGGAGGGTTTGTTGATGCCTAATGCCATTGGGTTAATGAAGGACGTAATAGCAACGTATGCCAACGATCCGAAGTGGATAGATGCGCCATTAGGCAATATTAAGATACTTAGTAATACACACATTGGTAACGTCGGACAAGATTTTATTCAGCAGTGGTGTGACGTAGAGGCTTTGAATTGGGAATTACCGGAAAGCACGCAAAGTCCTTGGGATATTCGGATAGAATCTATATCATGTGAAGTCAAAACTGCCACGGAAGATGTGAACGGTAATTTTCAGTTCAATCACATACGCCATCATCGTGATTATCAAGCACTGCTTGTTTTAGGAATTGCACCCGATCAAATTTTGTTTGAGGCATGGCGAAAAGGTGATGTGGTAGAAGGTAGAGCTGGGCGTTTGGTTACTATGGATAAAGGTTCATCTGCGACTTTTAAACTCACTAAAAAGCCTTCCCAATTACTTCCGGTAACTAAATTTACTGATAAAATTAATGAGATAGCCAAATCTCTTATTTAAATATTCTCTTTTGAATGTTGATATTTTACAACTTTTGCAGGTTTTCTACTGCTTATTACAAAATATTTATCGTTCATAGATGCAACTACCAAATCAAATGGAGAATTTAAAAATGACAAATCAGAACCGAAACGTACTCATCACCGGCGGCACGGGTATATTAGGAAGTGCCGTCACCAAAGCCTATCTCACCCAAGGCGACAACGTCGCTGTCACATACCTGTTTGAAGAGGAAGTTGATCGCTTCAAAGAATACAATCCTGACCTCTTTGACGATGTTACCTTCCTCTTTGCGAACGTTACCGAGGAAGCTGAAGTCCAAAAAACCATCCAGGAATTCCTATCCAAATTCGGGCAGCTGGATGTGTTGGTAAACATCGTTGGCGGATTTGTCGGTGGAATTCCAACCACAGAACTTGAAGAAAACAGATGGGATTTTATGATGAACCTTAACCTCAAATCGGTTTTCCTGTGTTGCAAGACGGTTATACCCCACATGACCGAACGCAGCTACGGCAAGATTCTCAATGTTTCCGCACGCGCTGGCTTAAAAGGCGAAGCAGGACTGAGTGCCTATTGTGTCTCTAAAGGCGGTGTCCGTACCTTGACGGAGTCGTTAGCTGCCGAAGTGATGGATTCAGGTGTAAACGTCAATGCGATTATGCCGAGTATTATGGACACCCCCATGAATCGGGAAGCCATGCCGGACGAAGAACATGATCGCTGGGTAGCCCCCGCCGATGTCGCCAAGGTGATCTGCTTCCTCACTTCCGACGATGCGACTATCATTAACGGTGCCGCAATCCCTGTTTACGGCAGAGCCTAATTCATTGACTTCTTACACGGGCGGACATTCTAGTCCGCCCATTTTTTTTCCAATAAGAGAGAACACTACAATTCGCTGTCCCATTTTGTGCAATGCCCGAATCCGTTTGCACAATTTCGGGCAGTTTGCCGCCATACTTCCTACAAATTCGTCCATATTTGCCATCTCAGAGAATGGCACGAAAATTGCTTATATGCTATACAAGACTTGTAGATATAGTGAAGTTCATAGCACTCAGAACTTTTTGGAGGTATAAGGCAATGCGTATCAAAAGACTTTTAAGGATGCTGATGATCTCAGTAGTACTTCACTTAACGATTATGTTTATCGCAGGACTCCGAGGGCAGACACAGCAGCAGTTCGAGGGCATTATTGGTTGTGGTCCTGTGGTGATTAGGCAGTTCGATTACATCACTGAGGTTGAGGTATTTCAACTTAAAGAACCATTGAAACCGAAGGTGCGTAAACCGATTCGTAAGTCTGGGATTAAACCCGATGCTCATAGGCAAAATCAATTGCTTTCATCGCCACAGGTGAAAGCCGCTTTTCAACGTCCACCCGGACTTGCAATCGTTGAAAATGTCGGCGCGCCGCGGGCTGCGCTCGGAAAAGTCAGTGGACACACGATGCCCAGTAATATAAGGGGACCGCAACAGCATCCGACATTGAACCCACCAAACGGTGCCGCCTATAATGATGTTTTCTTTAAAGGGGCTGGCACTAATCCGTTCATTGATACAGAAGATGACGCGTTTTCGACGTTTGGTATGGATGTAGATACCGCTTCGTATACCGTCGCGCGGCGTTTCCTTCGAGATGGACTCCTGCCACCCTCAGAAGCAATACGCGTCGAAGAATTTGTCAACGCATTTGATTACAATTACACACCACCAACAAACGGTGCATTCGCTGTTCATCTTGAAGGCGCGCCTTCAAAGTTTGGTGAAGGGAAACGGCTGCAATTACTGCGGATCGGCATCCAAGGTCGCGTCATTCCTGATACCAACCGAAAGAATGCTGTCCTCACTTTTGTAATTGATGTCTCCGGTTCAATGGGTTATGAAAATCGGTTGGAGTTGGTAAAACAAGCCCTAACGCTGCTGGTGGAGCAACTTCGTCCTGATGACAAAGTGGGCATCGTCGTTTACGGTACCAATGCCCGAGTCGTTCTGCCGCATACCAGCATAGTGAATCAGGAACACATCTTAACTGCAATCCGTGCCCTCGCGCCAGAAGGCGCAACGAATGCCGAGGCAGGACTCCGGATGGGATATAAACTTGCCCTCCAAAATTTAGAATCCAACGCCATCAACCGCGTGATTCTGTGTTCTGATGGTGTCGCGAATGTCGGGGAAACCGGTTCCGATGCGATTCTCAAAGAAATTCGTACCTACGTTAAGGAAGGCGTAACGCTGACAACGGTCGGTTTCGGGATGGGCAATTACAACGATATTCTCATGGAGCGACTTGCGAATGACGGTAATGGGAGTTATGCTTATGTCGATACACTCAGCGAAGCGAAACGAATCTTTGTAGAGAATCTGACGGGCACCCTGCAAGTCATTGCGAAAGATGCCAAAATTCAGGTCAAGTTTAATCCGGAAACTGTCAGTCGGTTTCGGCTGCTGGGATATGAAAACCGAAGACTCGCCCATGAAGCCTTCCGAAATGACACTGTAGATGCCGGCGAAGTCGGTGCGGGACATAGTGTCACTGCACTCTACGAAATTAAGCTGCACGAAAATGCTGACGGCAAACTCGCGACGGTCGCTATTCGGCATGAAGATCCCGACACAGGAAATGTAACAGAAGTAAACGAATCCATCGCTACAGATGCACTGAAGGGTTCATTTGAAGAGACAACCCCTACGTTCCAACTCTCTGCGTCTGTTGCCGAGTTCGCCGAAATCCTACGCGGCAGCTTCTGGGCACAGGAAGGAAGTTTAGAAAGTGTCCGAGAGACGCTTGAAGGTGTCTTACCGCACATTGAAGTAAAAACTCGGGAACATGGCATAAGGAACGAAGAGTTGCTCAACCTTGTACGTAAAGCGCACCGCCTTAAGGAACAGCAACAGGAAGGGTAACACGTGTTTTGACAGGGCGATTTCAGTTGACGCTTCCCGCAAGTAAAATCACTCTGTACTATAGCACCATTCAGTTCTTCTTATTCTCGGAACGGCTTTTGGAGTTGCGTCTGCATAAATCTTTCTAAAATTTGCAGGCGCAACGCCGTTTCAACAGCCGCAACCTCAGGGCTACCGGCGAGGTTCTGTATCTCATTCGGGTCGTTTTGTACATCAAATAGGAGATAGACTTCGCCATCTGCATTGAGCGCAGCCTTCCATTCCCGATTCAACAGCATAATCTCACCCTCTATCTCCGAAATGGCAAATTCACGGTGGGACACTTCAGGTTCGGTCAGCACTGGACGCAGTGATTTTCCGAATTGACGATGCTCCAATTCGCCACCCGCTAATTCAACGAGCGTTGGACCGATGTCAATCCATTCCACTGGACTGTCACAAATACTTCCCGCGTTTGTGCCATCGGGAGTCCGAACAAGCAAAGGGATACGAACGGCTCCGTTGAGGAAGTTGCTCTTATAAATAAGTCCATAGTCACCGTTCATTTCACCGTGGTCGGAGGTGTGGACGATGATTGTGTTTTCAAGTTCACCGCGTGCTTCAATTGCGCCAAGAATTTCGCCGATTTGATCATCAATGAGCGTGACGTTGCCCGCGTAATTCGCTCGAAGCCTCCCGATTTCGCCGGCCTCAAAGGTCGGGTTCAGCTGCTGCAGGAGTCTATCTAAATGTCCGAGCGGACGTTCTCCCGCAGATGGACGCGGTATCGCTGGCGGCATGTCCTCAGGGTTATACATGCTGGCGTAAGGCTCCGGTGTATCCCACGGTTCGTGCGGTCCACCGAAACTCACCCAACAGCACCAAGGTTCCTCGCGTTCATAGTCCTGTAGGTACTGTTTCGCCTGCTGTCCGACGTAGACATCGGCGTAATCTTCAAGTCCTAATGTTGACGGACGCACGAGATACGGTTTCGTGCTGAACCGCTCGCGATAATCTGCTTGGTAGGCATCCCATAATCCTTTTTCTTCCCACGCCGCTGTCATGTGCGATAAGACTTTCGCGCTTGCCCGCGGTCCACCGATTTCGTTTACATCGTCCAATCCGTAGGCATTCATCAAGTCTTCGCGTTCGCGCAGATCGCCAGCGTGTGGGTGGAGATGCGTTTTACCGAAAAGACTCGTCCGATACCCCGCACCGCGTACCGCTTGCATCCATGTCGGCGTTTCAGGGGGCATCTGATGATTCATGTTGTTCCAGACATGGGTGTTATGCGGATACAAACCTGTCGCCAAACTGAGTCGCGTCGGGATACAAACCGGCGATGTCGTGACGCAGTTGGTAAATCGAACACCTTCGCTCGCAATCCGATCCAGATTTGGGGTCTGCACCCAATCACCGCTGCAACCCATCGCATCCCAACGCTGTTGGTCTGTCATCAGGAAAAGAATATTTGGGGTGGTTTCCATCACTATCCTCGTTCAATCCCTGCTTCTTTAAAGGCGTTCGACAACGTTTCATAAGAGAGTGTCGCCGCAGCGAGTGGATCGTAGTCTTCACGTGCCTGCACCATGAAACTCACTTCGGCAGTGATGAATCCGTCGTAGCCGTGTGCTTGCATCCGCTTGAGGTAGTCAACGTAATCGAAGGGACCCTCGCCGGGGATGAGGAACTCGTGCTCCGGTGCCGTGCCGCGCTGGTCCTTGACGTGCGTATGCGCTGAAACGGGGGCTAACGCCGACACCGTCTCTTCCGTCGGCATACCGACAATGTCGAAATGGCTGATGTCAAAATTGACTTTGAGATACGGCGAATTGACGATTTCGAGGAGTTCCAGTACCTTTGTCGGTGTGTCAATGATTGCGCCGATGTGCGGTTCCATAGCGATGGTGACACCGCGCGATGCCCCGTAATCGGCGAGTTCTCCCACCCGCTCTGCGAGGAAGTCTTTTTTGCTTTCCCACTCTTCGGGTTTCCCGCCGGGAGTCGTATTGACTGCAGCGGGTTCGTCTCCCTGTGCAAGTTCAACAGCCAAATCAACGCCGCCTTTCAACCGCCACATGTTTTTGGCATGTGCTTCTGGATCTGTTTCCAACAAACTGGAGTGCGCCGCGATGGCTGGCAGTGCCAAGTTATGTTGTTGGAACAGGGATGCAATCCGTTTCCGTTCTGTTGTGTCAAGCGTACTGAGTTCGGTCGTAAAGCGCGGAATGATGGTAAGTTCAACGCCATCGTATCCGAGATTTGCGAGGTGGGATAGGGCAGTATCTATGGGGACGGTGGGCATCCCCCACGTGCTATATCCAAGTTTCATGTAATTTTCTCCTTATGGATTGAGGGAGTTATCCGTCTTTATCAGAAAAGCGCACCAATGGAACCGAGCCAGTCGTTTATCAGAAAACCGACCCGGTGAATCAAGAGCGCAGCACGTCCCATAACGGTGTTACCGAACGCGGCTCCGAACCCTATCATGAGGAAGCCGATACCGACTTTTGAAAGCCAATTGATCGGACCCCGGTGTTCTACGGAGAAGAAGAAATAAGTGAGTGTGCAAGTAACCCCAACAACCATGAGAATTGCACCAATAACGACACCGAGAAAATCTTCAGGGGGGATCGTTCCTGCATGCATAGCTGCAAAGGGTTCTATTGTTCCACGCGTCTGCTCGAAAATAGCTGCCTGCAGCACGTTCGGAATCTGAGCCCCCGAGGTAAAACCGATAAAAATGGCAATAGGATAAGACACTAACCATGCGTGCCGCGGGGATAACCGAGCGAAAAATAGCAAACCGATGCAGATTGGGATTATTTTGACTAACCCCCCCAACCCGGCTTTTGTTTCTGGCGTAGCATCACGCGTTATTTCTGCCCAGAGGGCACCCATCGCTTCAGACAAAGGCTCCCACGCTAACGGTAGAAATCCTTGGTGGAACGCTATAACGATACCATATCCAACAGACATACCTACAAAGAGGTGTTCCGCAAACCGATAAAACGGATTATCTCGGTAAAGACAACTAAAGATGCATAGCGTCAAAAAAGCCGCAATCCAGATACCCAATATTTCCATCAATTTATGCCTCCCGTTGCCGATGAATGAAAAAAGCGATGTTACAAAGAATAACTATGCCGATAATCAAAAGATGTATAAAGGATGCTGTGTTTAACCCTATAGTTCCATCTCCAGGGACATTCAAGAGCTTCTCATACTCAGTGGCTCCCAAATAGCCCGGCATTAAGCCAACCAATTGTCCAGTTTGCAGATAGGGGTACATTTGGGCAATAATCACACCGGTAACACCCGCGGCAATCTTCAAATCGTATCTGGTATTCGCATAAATGATCCATGCATCTGTTGAACTTCCAGCGGCAAGGTCAAGTAGCAAGTCAATCTGGTCGTAGTTTGTAATATGTTCCATCAGCGGAATCTCGGTAATTGCCGTTCCATTGTAATCCGTTTCAAAGACACTGGCGATGTTAGTCCCCATCCCAAGGATAACTTGCAATGCCCCAGGACGGTAACCCAAAAAAACGTAATCTTCACCGTAGATCGCATTGTTTTCCGTAGCAATCTTTTGCATGAGGTTATCCGCCAAGGTAGGCGTATTCGGATAGAGCGTCATTCCGATAACTCTTATGTCTTTGTCAAAACAGTGACGCAGCACCGCTTTTGCCATAGGTTCGGGTTCCGCCAGAGAAGAGGGACCGTAGTCAAAAGCCATTATAATGGTGGATTCTGGCGGGAGCGCGTCAATGTAATTATAGAGTTTCTGTGTCGGTTCGGACACTGTCGTTGGTAGGTTCACCGGGATAAGGGTCGGAATGATGACGACTACGGCAACGAATATAAAAATCATTCGCCGGTCCATGTTCATAAGTTTTTCAAGCATTGGCTAATCTCCCCCGCCTAAATACGAACGTTCAATTCCCAAGATAATCCGAATGGATTGTGAAATCACGCCTAAACTCACCCCAAGGATGATGCCACGCCGTGCGGCGAGGTTCGGAATGTCTAAAATCCATTGGCGTGTTTTTGAAGCCCCATCTTCCCAAGGTATCCATGACAGAACTGTATTCCAGATGTAATCGCCAATTGGTACATTTCCTACCATGACAATTATTGCACTAATCAGAAGCAGGGTCGCTTCAAATGAACGGGCGCGGAAAGCGCGATACGCCGCAGATGCAATAAAGAAGGCAAGCAACGAAAACATTGTCGCGTCCATCGGGACTTGCACGTTGTTGTATAACCACTCAAAAGCCGAGTTTTTGGGACCATACGGAATACCTATCACGACCATTGTGATGAGCCCCGCAAACACAAACAAACTGTATTGCCAATGTTCGACACGCCGTTGGATTCGCGTTAAGTGGGTCTGGATAAGCGTCGCCACCGCCAAAATCAACACGAACGGCATTATTATAAGATTCCAGTCAATAACCTCTTCATAAACTTTTTGAGAAACTGAATGTGGACTGAACTGCGTGATGATCATCGCTATACCAAAAAGAAAACAGAGTACTAAAGGTACTTGACGTTTCATAAAACCTCCTAACGTACTCTCTGTAAGAGCAGTGTGATCCAGTTAACACCGAATAATTCCAAAATTACACCGACCACAATCCCCGCGAAGATGACAATCTTCCCCCAGTCTTGTCCTTTAAGACTGCCCAAAAACATGGGATCTTTGGATAGGTAAGCCGTCGCAGCATAGAGTTCCTCACCAATTAAAGTATAATCACAGGCAGCGATAAAGAATGGAAGTTGATGTTCAGAATCTGTTCCGGCGATCTGGATGGCACCGATAGAATTGCCAGTTTCAGCCATGAGGAGTGATTCAGCGTAAAATGTGCCTTGTAGAAATACGGCTGCAGGCTTCTCGCGTAGCATCATACCGTCTACACCCGCAGCGTAAGCAAACTGCTCGCCACTCAAAAAGAAAATATTCTCTTCTTGGTAAACATCCGGACGCCCCACGTCAAGGTAAGCAGTTTTTACTATCTCGCGCACCACATTTAACACAATCGGGTCATTACACGGCACCCGCAAAGGCGTTTCATAGTCTGCTGTCCGTCGTGCCACCTGTCCCAATATCGTCATACTCGCAATAGTGGCTACGTTATCTACAGCCCCTATCCCTAATACGTAGAGGATGGAACGTCCCATCTCCGTGGCTCTCCCAATGGCTTCATCCACCGCCTCAAGCCCAGGGATGCGACGGACAAATACCTCTTTGCCCCTTCTCGCATCATAGATATTCCAAAGAATCGCTGCAGAGAAAAGCAGCATAGCGATAAGGAGTGGAACTTTCCCCATGTGAAACCACTCGCCTGTCCCTTTAACGGGGGCAGTTTCCTCAGAGTCCACTGTTGCCTCTGTGTCGCTAACGGCACGTACAATGTAAGCGTAAGCACTCCCTTTTTCAATAGTGGAATCAACATAAGTTGTTGCGCCAGCAGGCAGCAGCCCACCAATTTCTTCGAGACCTCCGCCTGTAAGTCGCCGTAGGATTTGATACCCACTGATACCGCTATCCTCTGGTGCTGCGTCCCACTGAATGGTAACGCTGCTCCCGTCGTCATTCGGCGTATCCATTGCCGTGACGTTTGATGGCGGACTGAGCCCTTGGCTAAATGCAATGCTCACGCTAAAGCATAAAACCAAGCAGACAATTACGCATTGAATTGTTTTTGACATAAGTGTTATATTCCTTAATGAGTAGCGTTTTTTTCTGGCACCAATTCGGTGTACTCGTATACAGGTGTTATAATAGTCCGAACGGGGTGACATTTGCCCCACACCGCTTGATGTAAACGCTCAACAGTTTCAGGCGAGAAGTATTTTTCGCCTGTATCAATGTTAACTCGGGCTGGTACATTCTCAATCAGAACGAATTGCCCGTTTATTTCAATGGTGTACGTCACATTTTTCTCTGTTAAGTTCTGCCCAGTAGGTGTGGTGTTTTTGCTTGGGGTATTTGCTTGGGTGTTTCTGGGGATTTCCTCTAAGCAACCGCACCGGACTTCCACAGGAAATTACCGAATTAATTTTTTAATCCTCATCCAACCTCGTCACTGACTGCTGACTGCCGATAGCCGACAGCCATTCACAAACACTGCGCTATAGCTTCTAAAACGTGCCGATCGTCTATATCGTCGCGAATAACAACTT
>CAZGAW010000002.1:28192-30046 GCA_964523645.1 uncultured bacterium
TGCGCTATAGCTTCTAAAACGTGCCGATCGTCTATATCGTCGCGAATAACAACTTCTCCGATACGCGTCGGCAGAATCAGGCGAAGTTTACCGCCTAACGTCTTTTTGTCTAAATACATCGCATCACATAACGTTTCTGGGGTAAGATCGGTTGGAAAAGTAATCGGTAATTTCGCACGTTTTAAGAGGGACCATTGTCGTTGAAGATCGGTTTCGGAGAACATTCCCAAATTCGCAGCTAACTGTGCCGCACAATTCATACCGATGGAAACCGCTTCACCGTGTCGATACCTGTTGTAGTGCGTCACTGCTTCCAGTGCGTGTCCGAAGGTGTGTCCATAGTTCAGCACCATCCGCAATCCGCTCTCCTTTTCATCTTTAGCAACAATTTCTGCTTTGTTAACACACGCTTGTGAAATTATCTCAATTAGCGTTGTGTCGTCTAAGTTTAAGATGGCTTCTAAATTTTCTTCGACGCTCTCAAATAGCGGTGCGTCTCGGATAACACCCATTTTGATAACTTCGATAAGTCCTGCTTGAATATCGCGTTGCGGCAAGGTCTTGAGCGTATCTACGTCAATGACGACCAACTTCGGTTGATGAAACGCACCGATGAGATTTTTACTTTTTGGATGATTGATAGCCGTCTTACCGCCGACACTCGCATCAACTTGTGCTTGTAATGTTGTTGGAATCTGAACGTAAGGAATGCCACGCATGTATACCGCTGCAGCAAATCCAGCCAAGTCGCCGATGACCCCACCACCGAGAGCAATGAGCATTGAACCCCGATCGAGTTGATGTGCTACCAAACTATCCTGTATCCGGGAGAACTGCGCCAACGATTTGCTTTCTTCGCCAACCGGCACTTCAATCGTGTTTACGTCAAATCCAGCATCTTTGAGACTCTTCAGGACAACAGGCATATAACGCGTTTTGACGAAGGCATCCGAAACGATGAGTACCTTATTTGATTTTGTATGGGGTGTGAGCAGCTTGCCGACGCTGTTGAGGAGGTCTGTCCCGACAACAAGTGGGTAACTATTATCTCCAAGTTCCACATGTAAGGTTTTCGTCATCTTGGATTCCTACTGCTTTTCCGAAATACCCGTTTGATATGCGTTATAATTTCACCGAAGGAGCGTCCCGTCGTACTTACCATATGATCGGCTTCCGAGTAGTAAGAATGTCGTTCTTCCAACATTGACCGGATCTTCGCGAGTGGATCAGGCGTTTGGAGCAGCGGGCGGTGTGGCTGATGCCCAACCCGTCGATAGATTTCCTCCGCTGTTGCTGTTAAGCAGAAAACAATGCCGTTTTGCTTGAGTTCTGTCATATTAACTTCTTTCAGCACGACACCACCACCGGTGGCAATGATATGGTTACACAGTTTTGACACCTTACGGACAGCTTCGCTCTCAAGTTCTCGAAAAGCAGGTTCCCCATCTTCAGCGAAGATATCACTAATGCGCCGCCTATTGTCGCGTTCAACGATGTCATCTGTATCCACATAGCGCATCCGAAGCTGTGAGGCGAGCCGTCTTCCGACAGAGGTCTTGCCAGTTCCCATGAAACCGACGAGTACGATATTGGGTCTTCTTTTCACCGGCCGTTTCACTTGATCTCCACCTTCTAATAGTTTTCAGTCGTCAGTTTTCAGCAATCATAGGACTTACGCACTTCGCTGGTAGGTGCCGTTTCTTGTGCCTACCCGAATAATTGTAGGGGATTTTTGCTTGGGTGTTTCCTCTAGGTCTTGTGCCTACCCGAATATTAGTCAATAAAAGACATTGTAGGGGTAGGTCTTGTGCCTACCCGAATATTAGTCAATAAAAGACATTGTAGGGGTAGGTC
>CAZGAW010000002.1:30146-94664 GCA_964523645.1 uncultured bacterium
TCTTGTGCCTACCCGAATATTAGTCAATAAAAGACATTGTAGGGGTAGGTCTTGTCCCTACCCGAATATTAGTCAATAAAAGACATTGTAGGGGTAGGTCTTGTCCCTACCCGAATATTACTGACAACCGACAACTGACAACTATTATAACACTTTTGAAAAATATTGCAAAGGTTTTGCACCAATTCTTGAGGTATGGTATAATTACGAAAGTTCCAAAGGTCCGAAGCGTCCTAAAGCTAGGCAAGTTTGCAAGTGTATCTAAAGTTTCAAAATACCTCTTTCAACTTCCCAACTTTACAGATTTTAGAACACTTTACAACTTTCTAAACGTTATCTCACCAATTCACCTGAACGAACCGCAAGGTATCATAAAAAATGGCACGGCAGCTCAGAATGGTACGCACTAATTTAGAAAATTTACCGGAATTAGAACTTCCGCCAGGCTACGGCATGCGAACCTATCGCGAAGGTGATGAGGCACACTGGGCACGTATTATCAGCGACTCATTCGGTGGTAGGGAACGCACCGCGCAAGACACGAGGAATGAGATTACCAGCAGAGATGTATTTCTGCCTGATGGATTCTACTTCGCAACACATCAGGATATTCCTGTTGGAACTGCCTGTGCATGGCGGCAATCTGTAGATGAAAAGGATGTCGGATATGTACACATGGTAGGTGTTGTTGCTGAGCACACCGGACACAAACTTGGCAAATGGGTGTCCCTCGCTGTTCTTACCTACTTCCGCGACAACGGATTCAAATGCTCAATGCTGGATACCGATGATTTCCGTGTTCCTGCTGTCAAAACTTACCTGAATTTAGGATTTATACCCGTTTACGTTGAAGAGGGTCAATCAAAGCGGTGGCGGGATATTTTTGAGAAGTTGGGGCTACCCGCTATGTCCGAAGAAATTGCGAACGTTAGAAAAATACTCCCTAAAGAACTATGGGCGAAAGTCTCAAGTTAAGAAACGAATGGAAGATCAACTCAAAATGGCGCGCCACAGTTTGGAAAATCTGCCGACACTCCAATGTCCTGACGGGTATCATATCCGAACCTATCGGCAAGGAGATGAAATATACTGGGCGCGAATAATGGATAGAACCTTTGTAGACAACGGAAGAACTGCCGAAGACACCTACGCTAATGTTATTAACCAACCCAATTTTGATCCAGACGGCTTCTGTTTCGCTATCCACAATGATGTCCCTATCGGCACGGCGTGTGCTTGGAATAAATGTCTTCGCGGCAAACCTATTGGTTATATTGACATGCTCGCTGTGCTTCCAGAGCACACAGGACATAAACTCGGCAAATGGTTAACAGTGTTCCTCCTCCACTATTTCAAAGCACAACGTGTGGTGTATGTCATGTTAGACACAGACGATTTTCGACTCCCCGCAATCAAAAATTATCTCAACCTCGGGTTTGTTCCCGTTTATGCGGGTGAAAGTCACCTGCGACGTTGGCGAAGTATCTTTGAAAAGTTAGGACTTTTCAAAAAATGAGAGTGCTTCTCGCCGTGAGAAACTGTTTTCGTTTATCGAATAACTTCGTTATATCCGCAATTCTCATCGGCGGCTTCAGTTTCCGACTCATCGGCATAACCGTTGGCTTGCCTGATGCTCCCGACCCACGTGAAGTGCTAATCGCACAAGATGTGCTAAATCTCATCCACTTCACAGCACCCCCTGAAATCTACAATTGGCCCGGAACAGCATGGTTTTACGTCATTGCTGCGGTGGGCAAATTGCTATCCCTCGTAGGTCTGCCTCTCACGGAAACTCGCGTAATTTTATTGGCACGCTGTATCAATACGCTGTTGTCTACAGCGACCCTCTGGTTCACCTATCGCATCGGGGTTCACGGCTACAATAGGCGTGTCGGTCAACTCGCAGCCGGATTGCTCGCTGTTGCGATGCTACATGCCACCAACGAATCACGTTTTGCACTTGTGGACATTCCCGCAACCTTCTGTGTGACACTGTTTCTTTGGCTTGTGGCGCGTACGCGTTCTTCTTCAGTTTCTCCTACCTTCCAAACTGCGATATGGCTCGGTGTCATTGCGGGAATCGGTTTCGCCGTCAAATTTACAACCGTCTTTGCCGGTTTTTCTGTGTTGGTTTTCATTAGAAGTGAGGGTTTTTATAAAAAATTAGCAACAATTATAGGTATTTCTGCATTAACCTTTTCGTTCCTCTGTCCTTATTGGTTCATTGATCTGGTTTCACCCGAATGGAATCTCTTCTTTGAGGATTTCTGGTATGAAGCAACCCATTATCACCGCGGGCATTTCGGTCTCATCACTACGGCAGAATCTGGATTATTCCATCGGTTTATCTATTTGTGGACGCTCCTTAAGTGGGGGATGGGCTTGCCACTCGCACTCCTTGTTAGCTTGGGGGTCTTGTGTGCGCTCGCATCGCTTAAAGCGGTCAGCCGTCAGCAAAAAGGGTTCGTTAAACGGAAACCTCTTGACCGAAAGCCGATAGTTTCCGATAATCAACAATTAGAAATACTCCTGCTCGCTTTTGTTGTGCCCTATCTACTCTTTATCGGGGTACACAAGGTTAAGTTTGTGCGTCATCTATTGATACTCTATCCAGCATTCACGCTGCTTGCCGCTGCCGCACTCACACGTATGCCAAACATTGTGGAGGCACTTCTACAGTCAAGACATTTCACTAAAAAGGTGCCACCGAGAGGACTGAGTACATTTCCGGAATGGTTTGGTATAATTTTGGGGAGTGTTGTAGTGCTTTACTCGTTAGTTTACACGCTTGCCTTTGCTTCTATCCTATTCTCGCAGCCGACGAAGATTGCAGCATCCGATTGGGTAACCGCGCACATTCCTCAGGAAGAATCTATTGCTGTTGCGCCAGAGATCCTATTCAACTGGCTTCTCCCTGAATTAGACTTCGTAGGAACAGATGAAAAGGTGAAATGGGTGCTTATCCTTGTGCCGGACTATGAAGTGTTCAGAAAATACCAAGAATCTCCGCAACGGTATCAAGATGAGGATTGGTACCCTCTCAGCGAGATTGAGTTCGAGGAAACGCTCACATTTTACACGCGAGTTTTAAGGGAAGGAAGTCCGTATGAATTGCAAAAGACCTTCCGCCGCATACCGAAGTTCTTAGGTATCCAGATCTCCGATGACGGCGCGCCGTTTCCGATGCGAGCCCTTGCACATCCGGAACTCCGCATCTACCGGTACCTCAATTGAGGAATGCAGTAAAGTGTACAAGATATAGGATATCGCGTAGCTATTTACATCAGTGGAGACTTGAAGTGATTCTTCTGAATAGGCACAATCGTTGAGAGGATTTGATGAAGCACTGCCGCTGGAATCGCATCAGCATCAATGATCCGGATTAAGTCTTGCGGATAGTAATCAATCAGCGGCTCGGTTTCCCGTTTGTAAACGTCCCACCGGTAGCGAACGACCACTTCTTCGGCATCGTCGATTCGGTGTTCTTTGAGTGACCGTCCCCGGATACGTTTAAACATAACTTCTCGGTCTTCACAGACCATGTAGATGACCTTAAAAAGCTTTATATAAGGTGCTATCAAGCCTGCTTGTGTAATGTTCCGTGGAATACCATCGAGGATGAGCAGATCGCTTTCTGGCGCGTAAACTCCGTCACGAACTTTTGCCGCCATGTAGTCTTGCCAGATATTGACGGTAATATGGTCTGGGACTAACTTACCGATGCTTGCGTATTCTTGGAAAATCTGTCCGCATTTGGAATTGATGTCAAGTTCGCGGAACATATCCCCACTGGAGACATGGAAAATGCCGGGGATTTGGGCAAGCATTTTCCCTTGTGTTCCCTTACCTACACCAGGGGGACCAACAAGCATCACTGCCTGATAACACGCTCCATCCGCCTCGTATAGAGGGCTCTTATCCGTTGTCATGTCTATTTTTGTCCTCTGCCGCCTTTATACCTCTTCGTTGAGATGGCGTATCTTGCAAAAAAGTTTTAAATACTCCTATAATAAGCCTTACGTGCCAAGAAGGTGTTCAAGAATGTAGAAATCCAAACCTTCATAGTCACGGGCTGCGATAAATTCCTGTTCGACTTTTTTATCAAACGTTCGGACCTTCTCAAGTAGGTTAAGAAAGGTTCTGCGACTGCTCAATAAGTGCTTTGTTGAGATGTCGCGTGGTTGGGTTCGCATTACTTTCACATCTAATCCAATGAATTCGCCGTTTCGACCGTATCCGTTTTCTTCGAGTACCCGCACCTGATTAAACGCACGCCGCAAATTAACGGAACCGAACGCTTTGTCTTGGTCGAATTTTAACCCATTCTGATCGTTAAGATGTACACTCCAAAGTTTCTTATGGTAAAGGGCATATCCCATTTCGTCGGAGGGTTCTAAACCTGCAAGAATCGCATGCGCACTTTCGATCAAACCACCGACACGTTCGGGAACATCGCTGGCATAAGCTAATCCGATAGCGTGCCCGATGGTAGGAATATAAGCAATGTCCATCGGCTCATTCGGTTTCGGTTCTATTAAGATTCGGATTTCCGGATCGTATTCGAGCAGTGCGTTAATTGCTTCCAAAATCTGACCGACTGCACCCGCTGCGTCTTTCGTTTCCCGAATGTAGGTGCCTTCACGAGCAAGCCATAACACGAGGTTTTTACACCCGATCTCATTGGCAATATCTACACACCGTTTTGAACGTTCTACGGCATACTGTCTCTCTTTTGGAGAATTAGAAGTGTAAGCCCCATCAATCGTCTGTGGAGATTCCCACAATCGCGGTGCCACGACTTCCGCAGTCAAACCGTGGTCGTCGAGTTGTTTTTTGACAGTTTTTGTCCGATCTATGAGTTGGGCATGTGTTTTCTCGTCAATATCCGGCACAATATCATCGTCATGAAATTGAATTCCAACGAAACCGAGATCACGATAAATTCCAACTTTTTCATCAAAACTGAACGCTTCCCGAACAGGGGGACCAAAAGGGTCTGTTCCTTCGTGTATGTTCCATGGCCCGAAAGAGAAACAATATTCTGTTGTTCCTTTAAAGGGTTCGCTCATCTTCTTCTCCTGTACGCAACGTTTTTTCTTTCACTTTGTTACAAAAATTATCTTTGATCGCTTTGTTTTGAAAACGCTACGATAATGATAAAGGATACGAAAAACTGCTTGACTTTTCTAATAAGTATAAAGTATTATTTAAAATGTGTCAAGCAATTCTGTAATCACGGTTTTCAAACCGATATTTCTATGTCATATATCCATTAAATAAGGAACCTTCCCGGAATGTTACCCGTATCACGCGCAATTTTTCCTTATTCATATTTATGTTATTTTTTTCTCCTCACGCTGAACCTGCCTGTCCAGCCTATAAACGCAGCCGATCACGAAGGCGTAGCAAATCCGCCGCTTCCAACGGCTAACGACTCAGGCAGCGAAACGCAAACATTAATATTCGGGACAACCTCAACAGAAACCTTCAGTTTTGAAGATGTTTATCGCATAGAACTCAGTTTAAATGTATCGGGAAATATTGAAATCATTGCTACAGAGGATAATGCCATCGCCGTCACGCTTGAAAAACAGGCACAGGCTACAAACACAGAACAAGATGACCTGGTTCGCGATTATCTTGATAACATTACCTTGAGAGGAACGCGAAGTGATAACACACTCCAGTTAACGATACGACTGCCGGGAAATTCTCCTCAAACCGAACCAAACCCACTTTCTAATATAGGCGAATCACAAGCGATACGCTCTGATGGACTTCAACTGAAATGTACAATTAAAACCCCAGCGGATGTCGCTGTTAAACTCCAGGCAAAAGTTGGAGATATACACCTTCAGCGTATCCGAGGGAAGATAGAAGCTTCGACAGGGACAGGAAACGTCCATTTAAGTGAAACCTTAGGCAACTATAACATCAGTGTAACCCAGGGCAACATTGACGGGAAAATTTTGCTGACCCACGGACAAAACAAGTTGGAAACCCAAAATGGCGCAATTGGATTGGTAATACTTGACCGTGTTGCAGCACCCATGGATATAACCGCTCAAGGGGGCAGCATCCGTTTACGACTTCCTGAGAATTATGCTGCGGATGTTGAATTTGAGAGTGAGAAACAGCAAATCGTTATTAATTTGCCCGTACAACTGGACGAGGAAACCGGATTAACCCTTATTAACGACGGGGGTCCACTGTTCCGGTTGAAAGCCACCGACGCGATTTCTCTACTACCGAGTTCACCAGGCGGCGAAAACACACCCATAGATGCTGAAGCGGATCCATTCATAGATGCCGTTCAACCTGTCCCACAAATAGCAGCCCACCCCACTATTGATGGCGATTTATCTGAAATCGCTTGGCAATCAGCCGCGCGACTCTCCCCGTTCCAAAATCCAGATGGTACTGATGTGCCAAACAATCCAACTGAAACTTTTTTAATGTGGGATGCCGAGAATTTTTATGTCGGTGTAAAAGCCTATCTGTCTGATTCATATCTTCCGTATATCTCACAAACGCAGCAGGATTCACCAATTTGGGAGGACGAATGTATCGAAATCCTAATTGATTCTAATCCGGAAACTGATACCTATTATCATCTTGTCATCAATCCAATTAACGCGTATTTTGACCAGCAGGTGAATACATCTGGCGAGCCCAATTTTCGGTTTGCACCTCATGATGTCCAACGGACTTTAAGCCAGAAAACAATGCAAACGGCGTTCAAAGCGGATAGCGCGTGGAACTCAGAGGCGAAAGTTGCCAGCCAAATTAACAGCACTTTTTGGAGTCTTGAAGTTTCACTTCCGCGTAAAATGTTAGAATCCGTTTCAAAAGTGGATTCGCAGCCGACATCCCCTTTTGAAAACAAGTGGCTTTTTAATATCCACCGTAAGATGCACAGTAGCAATATGAAGAGCCTTATACCTGCTACGTCCAGAGAATATAGTTACTGGCTGCCAATTTACGATAACGAGCATCCGTGGTGGCCGCATTCGCCACAAGAGTATACGGGACCGCTTTCAAAACGCAATGGACCCGCAATGGGTGTCTTAGAATTCATAGCGACCCCGCCTACCGCTGAAGATTTTGCATCCGAAACAAAATTTCAGGTTGCTGCTATTGAAATTAAAGGGAACACCACGATTCCAACAGAGGTCATCCAACAGTCACTTCCCATCCAACCTGGGGATATTATCACAAGTCCGCAGCTTTCTTGGTTGATCGCGGAATTGGGGGAACAGGACCGGTTCCAAGACGTGCGTTTGGAAACTAAGCAGGTCAGTATTGACAGTGAAGAAACCATTAACAGTCAGCAATCAGAAATCAGTAACCAGCAGGCAGGTGTGAATGCATCGGAAACCTCTGTACCGATGGCTGAAAACCGACAATTGAAAGCCATTCCAAGTGTCAGTTTGCATATCCGAGTTACAGAAACCCTTGTGCTTTTTGTCGAGCAAATCGAGATCAAAGGAAATAGGAGTTTCCCTGCGCAATTCATTAAAGAGTGGTTTCAGTTAGAATCCGGCTATCTCGCTGTTGCAGTTGTTATACTAAAACAACAATTAATTGCTGATTTTTATTCAAATCGCGGATATGAATTCGCCACGGTTACGTATCAATCTACCGACAATGTACTTGAATTTAACGTCAACGAGGGAACATTGCACGAAATTCGTTTCACTGGTAACACGCAAATCTCGCGGGCGGAACTGTTGTCAGCACTTGACTTAAAGACTGAAGATAACGATGAAAAACAAGGTTCACAAACTTCGGATATCTACCATCATGCGCTTGGTCAATCGAAAATAAACCGTATGCGCAAAGAGCTCAGCGAAAACAGCGAACATTTCAGATCAATACGGGATTGGCGTGTTCAGCGCGAAGGTGGAAAAAACATCATGATTGTTGAAATTGAAGAACGTCCATTAGTGAGACCGGGGGGGTTCCCAATTCTTCAATTCAATCGTGTTCACGGGTTAATGCTTGGCGCGGGGGGAAGACTCTCGACGCATCTCACGGGTAAGGAACAGGTTTTCGGTTCAATAAGCCGTGGATTTTCGAGCAAAATATGGAACTATCACGCCGGTATAGAAAAAGGGGTCCTTAAACGGCAGCCCCTCAGGTTCGGAGGTAGTTTCTATAAACTCACCGATATTAGCTCCAGCGTCTATTTGGGGCCTACTGAGGTTAATCTGAGTGCTGCTTATTACGGTTTCGCACTTCAGGATTATTACGAGCGTCAGGGCTCGCGCGGATGGATAACGTATGCACCATCAGAATCGACCTATCTTAAAATGGAATTCACAGGCGAGAGACACGGTAACCTTTCCAAATCGACGGATTGGAGTTACTTAAACCGAAATCGACTCAAGCGCGGGAATTCGCGGATTAACCGTGGACACTTGAGAAGCCTTTCTCTCGTTTATGCCTTTGATACACGAGACCACAAATCCGCTATCACACGGCATTTTCATACCTTGTTTCGTGCAAATGAACGGACCCGACGCGGGTGGCGCGGTCAATTTGTAATTGAGATGGCAGGACAGGACTTTGGCGGGGACTACACCTTTAGTCGTTTTGGATTTGAATTGGCACGCTACACACCTTTGTCGAATCTACATCACTTAAACGTTCGGATTGGCGGCGATTTTTCTGATGCACCCCTACCCAGACAACGCCTCCTGCATCTTGGCGGTGCTAATAACCTGCGTGGTTACAATTTTAACGCCTTCGCTGGGGATAACAGGCTTCTGATTAACCTTGAGTATCGACTCATCAAAGAGATAATTCCGAGCGATCAAGATGCTGTAATCGGGTGGACGCTCAGTTGTTTCTTGGATGCGGGTAATGTGTGGTGGCATGATGATATAACTTCTGATCTTGAGAACTTTATAACGCAGATCAAAACGTCAATCGGGGTCGGAGGCTCTGTTTTTGTAGACCCATTCGGGAACTCTGCCCCCTGGAGCCTTGGGGTTGAAGTGGCAGAACCCCTTAACGCATCTTTTTCCTTACGAAATCCGAGCATCATTCTGCGCTTGGATCGTATGTTTTAAGGGCTGTCAGCAACCTGGGCGTTCGCTTCACTCACTTTCGGCGGTCAGTCGGGTGTAGCGATTACGTCTCGCGGACATACCATGAAAATCTCTTTGCTGAAAGCCGACAACTGACTGCTGATGGCTATTAAAATATGAAAACAACACCACTTTATCCCATGCATGAACAACTCGGTGCAGTATTCGCAAAAAAGCATTCGGATTGGAATATCGCTACTGAATTCACCGATCCTGTGTCCGAACACCATGCCGTCAGAAACGATGTCGGTATTGCTGATGTGTCCTATCGAGGTAGGTATCGATTGACGGGTGAAGATCGAGCGAAATTTCTACACCGTATCATCTCCAATGATGTTGAAGGTCTTTCGGCTGGACAGGGCACTTACGCCATGCTGTTAACACACCGCGGTAAAATCATAGCCGATTTGAATATCTCTGTCCTTGAAGATGTAATCAGTATTGATGCCGCCCCTGAAACCACAGAGAGCCTCTTCAACGAATTGGATAAATACATTATTGCTGACGATGTTGAACTCTCTGAGGTAACCGCTGAAACTGGAGCGATTGCTGTTCACGGTTCAAAAGCAGCAGACCTCGTTCAAACTGCCCTAGGGATAGACGCACTTGCTGCACTGCCAGAGCGACATAACTGCTTGCGTGAAGCAGACGCGCTTTTTGAACATGCTGTTGTCTGTGTAAGAACAGATAGCACTGGCGAAACAGGTTATACGCTTTACACTGCTGCTGAGGCACTCATACCGCTCTGGGAAATATTAATGACTGAAGGGTCGCGCTTTAACGTTCAGCCAATCGGTTGGAAGGCACTTGAGTCGCTCCGCATTGAAGCAGGTGTGCCGAGATACGGGACAGAATTGACCGATGCTGTTATCCCGCTTGAAGCTGAGTTGGAACACGCTATCGACTTTGAGAAGGGCTGTTATATTGGACAAGAAATTGTGGCACGCATGAAGTATCGAGGTCACCCAAATCGCCTCTTGCGCGGTATTGAAATTAAATCGGATTTAACGGCACAAGACTGTCATACGTTTTACGCGGGTGCCAAGGTTTTCAACGGCGACAAAGAGGTGGGTTGGCTTACGAGTGCTACCTTTGCTCCGACCCTCGAAAAACCGATTGCGCTTGGTTATGTTCGGATGGCAGTTACTGAAGCAGGCAGTCGTGTCCAAATTGAAACCTCAGACGGACGTATTGATGGTACGGTCGTACTGCTGCCCTTTTCAACTTAACTCGCAGGGCTCCGACTTCCGCCGCTGGCGAGGTCTCATGCCGTTTAAATAAATATTTCGGTAATTCTTTAACTGAAAACTGAAAACTGAAAACTGAAAACTATCACAACTGACAACCATATTAGGAGGTAAATTTAAACCCATGATATACAGCAAATTCTATTTTCGTATATCCCTTTTACTCTTCCTCCCTGTACTTTTAGGTGGGTGCGGTCTCGCGAAGCTATCGAGAATTCAGGGGGAAGGCGACCTGACTGTCGTAGAAGCCACCCTTGAAGGGAATATCGGTACGCTTGAACGGCTATCTAAGATTGGGAATAAGAATCTCATTGTTAAGACGGCTCGCGCCTACTCATCTTATGCCGGCTTTATTGAAGATAAAATGGAAGAGGCTGAAATAGCAGGCGACTATGAGACTGCAGACAAGATGCGTGCACAGGCAATTGCGCTCTATACCCGTTCTGAGGGATACGCGCTCAAGGCTTTAGCGAAGTCCGATAAAACCTTCAATGAAGCAAGAACTGTTGATCTCGAGGCGTTTCAAAAAGCACTTCAGAAGCTGAAAAAGCAGGATGTCGAACCTCTGTTTTGGACGGCTTATTCGATTGCACGCGGCATTAGCCTCCAGAAGGACGATCCGATGCAGGTCATTGACCTGGCTCGGGTTGAGTTGATGATGGGGCGCGTGCTTGAATTGGATGAAACCTTTTACTTCGGCAGCGCGCATCTGTTTTATGCCGTCTATTACGGTGACCGGGCCCCGACAATCGGGGGAGACCCGGAGAAGGCAAAGGAACATATCGCACATGTAGATAGAATTAATGACGGCAAATTCTTGATGAGCAAACTCTATCTCGCTCGCTACTACGCCTACCCTAAACAGGACCTGAAACTTTACAAACAATCGTTGCAAGAAGTTCTTGACGCACCATCGGACATTTATCCTGGAGAAGAAGCCGCAACTTCGTTAGCAAAATCAAGATCCAAACGCTGGCTCGATCAGGCGGATGTCCTTTTTGACCCAGAATTGGAAGAAGGAGGTACCGAATAATGAGAAAAAAGAAAACAGACTATAAAACGCACGCTGCTAAATTAGCAGGCGTGTTTCTATTGATTTTAGGGATGCTCTGCCTACCCATCCCGCACCTTGAGGCCGAATCTATTAAGTTCGCCACACTCGCGCCAAAAGGTTCTACGTGGATGAATAACTTTGAAGCGATGGGCAAAGAAATTCGCACCAAAACCGATAGTGAACTCCGACTCCGTATCTATCCGAATGGTGTCCAAGGCGATGAACTTGATGTCATCCGCAAGATGCGCGCTGGGTTAATCCACGCAGGAGCTATGACTGCCACGGGGCTCGGCGAGATACAAGAAGAGGTTTTGATTTTTCAACTGCCTCGAATGTTCAGAACCTACGAAGAACTTGACTATGTACGCGACTATCTCCGCGGAGATCTTGACAAAGCCTTTATGGATGCCGGGTACGTCCTACTCGGTATGGGAGACATCGGCTTTTATTATCTCTTCAGCAATCAACCCATACGCACTATTGCCGACCTTCAGTCCCCAAATGTCAAGATGTGGGCGCGTACGAGCGACAGAATTGCGCTTGAATTTTACAAAAATGCCGAGATTGGAACTGTACCGAGAGAGGTCACGCAGGTGCTGTCTTCCCTGTATTCGGGGCATCTTAACACCTTAGCCGCATCGCCGTATGTCACTGTCGCACTGCAATGGCACGATAGGTTCAAGTACATGACGAACCTTCCCGTGAATGTGGGTGTCGGTGCCACAGTTATTACAAAGGAGAAGTTTGACGAACTCTCCCCGGACCAACAGAAGGTTTTGCGTGAAGTCGCGGACGCATATCAGGGCGATTTAATTCAGAACATTCGCACGGATAATGAAAGGGCACTTGAGGCACTCCAAAAGAAGGCGGGCATTGAAGTGGTTGAATTCGAGGATGATTCCCTGAAAGCGTGGGATGCCATTGCTGCGGAAACGCATAAAGCCCTCGTCGGTGAGATTTACTCACAAGAATTTCTTGACAAAATCAACGCCCTCTTGGAAGAGTACCGAAAGAAAAATTAGGCACTGACGCAATCTTTCAATAACTTTTTTAGTGATAGGCGCGCTTTAACAGCGCACCTATCAAATTTTTGGAACGTGAATTCCATAAAGGGTGTTTAGCTTAAACTGTATGAAGTTTAAGAATCTAATTCGGTAATGCTGCAGATACCCTCATAAGTGTCAATTTTAAAAAAATTCTATCGTAGGTTGGGTAGAACGGATAATAATAGAAGATTATCGCTTCAAGAACAATGCATCGGCTGCCCAAGCACCTACCATCGCAAAGATATAGAGTGAAACCCAACAATCTCGCTGACGTTACCGAACATCTGGGCATAAAAAGTTGGGTTTCGCTCTGTTTTTAGTGTGATACACAAGCTATAGCGTTGAGAGGCTCTTATGTTATCAGCATTACTTTTCTCGGTTCCGCTCTACCTGGCGGAAACACCCAAGCAAAAACACCTACAATGAAAATCGCCCGTTATGGAGCGTTTAGAACCCTTTTACTGCCCGCATCGGCGCACAACCTACACACTCAATTGACACTTATGGTGCGGTTTCCCAACCACACCGGGCATCGGTGAAAATTACCCGATTAAATTCTTAATCTTCATCTGGCATGAAGAAGTCTTTATCTGTAAAGATACCTTCTTGCTCCAGCGGAGCAATATGTCTATAGAAAAGACGGGGAACCTTCTTGCAAGCCGAAGAAAGTGCTATGTGTCAAGTCAAACAATGCGGCATTAGAAAATGATGAACAGATGTGTATCAAAACCTTTACACAGCCTATAACATCCAAAATGTTGTCAAAACGCTAAACGATGTGATATAATGCTGTAAAGAAAGGGAACCTGGAAAGTGTGTGGCACTCGCCTGACGACGATTACATACGAAAACAACTTCTCAAACCTACGATTTCTATCAACATTGCGTAAGTCCTAAATATCCTAAAAAGCGGAAAACTAAATCGCCCTACCTTAAACGTAAATTTCATTTGCTATTTTCTTGGGGGGTGTGGTATTATATCCGTTTGAGGAGGGCTTCAAAACTCGTGGCATCTATTAATGACATCGCAAACGAATTTATCCGGGAAGAGATTGAAGAGTTCCTGGAGCAACCTGATGAGATAGCACGTACCATTGACATGTTCGCACAAGCGACACCTGCTATGCAAAACATCGCTGCTGCACTTATCGATGGTGATCATCACACTGTGGACGAATTGACGGAAACCGCTCTGGCGGAAGGCACAGAAGCGTTAGAGATTATGGATGACGGACTCATCGCTGGGATGGGGATCGTCGGCATCAAGTTTCGGGAAAACTTCATCTTTGTGCCAGAGGTCCTGGCGTGTGCCCGGGCAATGAAAGCAGGTATGGCACACATCGAACCGATTCTCTCAGATTCAGGTATCGAACCGATCGGTGTAGTGATTATGGGAACCGTCAAGGGCGACCTACACGATATTGGTAAGAATTTATGCATCATGATGTTGCGTGGGGCGGGTTTCGTCGTACACGATTTAGGTGTTGATACCTCTGAGGATGATTTCATTGAAGCCGTTGAGGAATATGAAGCACCCATTTTGGGAATGTCAGCACTCCTAACGACAACAATGCCGAACATGGGAAAGACAATTGACGCTTTTATTGACGAAGACTTACGGGAAGAGGTCAAGATTATGGTAGGCGGTGCACCTGTTACACAAACGTTTGCCGATGATATGGGTGCCGATGGATACGGCAAAGATGCACTGGCATGCGTTGCACTCGCTAAGCAATTCCTTGAGGCACCGGACGAAGACTGGTAGGTAACGGCTATCAGTTGTCAGTCGTCAGTTGTCAGTTAAGAGGTTTCTTTGTTACGGCTTATTACACCTTGGCGTACTCCAAGCAAAAATAAATTGTTACCGAAAGTCTTTTAACTGATAACCGATAACTGATAACTGATAACTAATACAAATATGAAGAAAATAGATAAGGCGGAATACGAGAAACGACTCAATAAAATTACACAGATTTTTGAAGACTTGGTTGTTCATGCCGATGAACAAGCGACGTACCGATGTCCCTACAAAAATCGCTTTGACCACTGCACGGCGAAGTTCGGCTGTCGAAACCAGCGAAAAATTGATGAAGGGACAGGGCTTCTTTGTGTTGGCGACGATAAGTTAGATTATCGTAACGCCTGGGAGACGGATGCCCCTGACCAATCAGCAGAAACACACAGCACCGGCACAATTACATCTGACGGAAAAGTATATCAACTTACCCCTGGCAAAACCATTTTTGACTACGCAGACGATTTAACCGTCCAAGTTCCTACCTCCTGTTTCCGAACCGGACAGTGCCACGAATGTATCGTTGAAATTAAACAGGGTATGGACAGCCTCCGCCCCCCAAATGAAGCGGAAGCCTTTCTACGGGATAACTATCGACTTGCCTGCCAAGCCGTTGTTCTTGATATTGACAAGGACATCGAATTCACACCCCTTCGACGCGCGCCAAGAATCTTGACGCATGCCGTCACGACGAATGACCCGACGGCAGCACTAAACCCGCGCGTTACCCATCGCGATGGCGTTGTTCATTACAAAGACGAACCTATTGATCGCTACCGGGGACACCTCTACGGACTTGCCTTGGATATCGGAACGACAACAGTCGTGGCAAATCTGGTTGATTTAGAGAACGGGAAAACGGTTTCTGTCAGCTCCTTTGAAAACCCGCAGCGTTTTGGCGGTAGCGATATTATGAATCGTATCTCCTACGACGGTGAATTTCAAGGTGAACTGCGCCGCTCACTTATTGCCGCACTCAACAGCGAAATTATGGAGATGTGTGAACGCCACAACTTCGTCCGCCAGGAGATTTATGAAGTTGTTGTTGCTGGTAACACGACAATGCGCGATATTTTCTTCAGACAGGATGTCCAGAGCATCGGGCAGAAACCGTATAAATCTCTGATTGAACACGAGTATCGGGACGGAGTCCGTTCAACCACTTCACTTATTGAAAAGACGCGTCGGTTGGGTATTCGAGCGAACCCGAAGGCGATGGTCTATAGCTTACCGCTAATTGCCAGCCACGTCGGTGCAGATGTTGCCGCGGATTTAGTTTCCATTGACCTTCCCGCCCAGGATGAGATTGTTATGTTAGTCGATGTGGGGACGAACACGGAAGTGGTGGTCGGAAATGCGAAGCGGATGGTCGCTGCGTCATGTCCTGCGGGTCCTGCCTTTGAAGGTGGCGGTATTGAATACGGAATGCCCGCTTACCCAGGCGCTATTGAATCTATGAAGTGGAATGACGGTCAATTCAATTATGAGACGATTGATGGAGAGACACCGCACGGTTTATGCGGTTCTGGGTTGATTTCACTTCTCGCCGAACTTCGCCGAAATGATCAGATGAGTCCGAAAGGCGTTTTTGCGGACAGAAAGCAACGTGTTATGTCCCTTTTGCCGGAACACGGTATTACCTTCTCGCGCGAGGATGCAAGCAATTTGGCGCAAGCAAAAGCAGCAAACTATTGTGGACAATATATTGTTCTCCGACACTTTGGCTGCGCCCCGGAAGAAATTAAGACGCTCTTTTTAGCGGGCGGTTTTGCCAACTATGTTAACCTACAAGATGCTATTGAAATTGGATTCCTTGCACCCGTTCCAGAAGCAAATGTCGTTAAAATCGGTAACGCTGCAGTAGCAGGTGCGATGGCAGTCCTGCTTTCTGAAAAGAAGCGCGCCGATATTGAAGCATTTGTCAGCAATATTGAGCATATTGAGTTGGAGACGACACCCGATTTCTTTGAGGTGTTCGTGGAAGGTTGTCAATTCAAACCGATGCCCGTAACGTTTTAAGGAAAGCAAAAGTCTGAACTATGATTTGGAGATTTATAGGATTAGGACTTACGCAGCCTGCTCATTTGAGCATCTGACTTTATGGTTTGTGTCTCTTTGTAGCACAAACTTTCCAGTTTGTGTCTCTGTGTAGCACAAACCTTATAGTTTTTGGCTCTTTGTAGCACAAACTTTCCAGTTTGTGTCAGAAGAACGTGTGTTTTTGCGAGAGTTCCCATCTCACAGGACGGGCTACCGAAACTACAATTGCGTAAGTCCTGAGGATTATAGGTTTTCAGGATAATCCTAAGCGCATAGCCCATAATGAAATTATGCCTTAAATGGCATAATTTGTCTTTGCTTTACATTTGGAGGGCGGATATACGGAAAGGGATGTCAATCCACAAACCGAACTGACCGATCCGCAAGGTAAAATTAAAAACTTTCAAGAACGCTTGAGATCTGATGAACCAATTTTATACGATGGCGGGTTCGGTTCGCAGTTGTTCGCACGGGATATAGAACTCGCGAACAGCGCACTCGCCAATAATTTGCATCCCACGGCTGTTGTTGACATTCATTCGGATTATATCAAGGCAGGTGCTGAGGCGATCGGGACAAATACGTTCGTCGCATCCCCGCTTCATCTTGAGATGGCGGGACAAAATGTATCCGATGCGAAACGGCTTATACGACTCGCCGTTCAACACGCGAAAACGGCTGTCGCACAGAGTGGAAAAGATGTTTATATTGCCGGTTCCGTGGGACCCTCCCCCGGCGCGATTGAAGCCGACAGCGGCGATACCACTTTCGGAATCCCAAATGCGGATGCCAGAGAAGCGCATAAATTAGTTATCCATACCCTCGCGGAAGAAGGCGCGGATTTCCTCTGCCTTGAGACGATGTTCTCTGCAAAAGAAGCAGCGATGGCTGTAGATGTCGCGCGTGAGACAGGAATCCCTATTGCAGTGAACCTGACTTACAAATGGACGAAAGAACGGCGGACCGGCAATATCGTCTATCGGACAGACTGGGGAAATTCTCCCGCAGATTTACTCGATATTCTCATAAACAACGAATTTTCGGAAGGAGACTCACTATTGGAGGCTGTTAGTATCCTTGGCGTGAACTGCGGGGCTGAATCCAGACGTGATGAACATACCGGAATGCCTTACGCGATTGCTGGAACCCAGCAGGTCCACGCAGCACTCACTGAAGTAGGCGTTGATGGTAAGCGGATGATGGCATATCCTAACGCTGGCATGCCGAAACTTGATGAAAACCATAATACCGTCTATACGCAGACCCCAACAGAGATGGCAAGCCACGTTCCCGCCCTCCTTGAGGCAGGTGCTTATTTAATAGGTGGCTGTTGCGGGACAACCCCGACACATATTAAAGCCTTCCGTGAGGCAATCACATCGTATCGTTCGACATAGACATAATTGCTGGAGTGAGGAGAACGATGCGTAAGTCCTACGTTGAAAGGGCGCGTAGCTTGGAATGTAATGGAAATCGAGTATACGGAACGAAACTTTCAAGCACCAACCCACCTGAACGAACCGCAAGGAAAAGTAAAAAATGGAGACAGTAACACTTACCTATAAAAGACCTCCTGATCGAGTTAACCACTTTCAGCAGCAATTACTTTATCTCGACGAGGATGTTATTGTTACATCTCAACGGGTGAAACCGTCTTCACCTATCGTTCAGAACGGTCAGACGGTTTTGGCGGATAACTTCGCCGCTGTCTGGTTCGTATTCACAGGGCTTTGGTACGATGTCGGCAAAGTTTATAATCTGAAAAACGAGTGGACTGGCTATTACTGTGATATTATGAAGCCGGTCAAACGAAACATAGATGTCAACCGGAAACTCAACCGTTTTGAAATAACCGACCTGTTCCTGGATCTTTGGATAAATCCAGATGGCACCTATGAAATTCAGGATGAGGACGAATTTGAAGATGCAGTTCAGGATGGTGCCATTGATGCCGCGTTGGGAAAAAAAGCATTGGAGGTCCTAAAGGCATTAATTGTTGAAGTTGAGTCGGGAGACGTGGAACATCGTTTGCAAGAGGTAATGCGTAGCGCAGAATTTCCAGATTTGCAGGATTATATAGAAAGGTTACCTTAGGAATTAAGAGGAGGGATGAAGATATGGCAAGATTAGCAATAAACGGCGGCGAACCTGTCCGAACTAATTCTTACCCGACCTGGCCCACGCAGGATCCTACCGATATTGAAGCGTTTGAAAGTATTTACAAAAGTGGACAATGGGGGGTTGGTGGACCGAAAGTTCCAGAATTTGCGCAACAATTCGCCGATTTCCAAGGTGCAAAGTATGGTGTTTGCGTCAATAGCGGCACCTCGGCACTCTATATCGCTCTAAAAGCGGCGGGTGTTTGCCCGGGCGATGAAGTTATCACCACACCCTATACATTCCAAGCAACAGTCGTCGCCATTCTAATGACGCACGCTGTGCCGGTCTTTGTGGATACTGCACCGGATAGTTTCCTGTTGGATCCCTCTAAGGTCGAAGCCGCGATAACGGAAAAAACGAAGGTGATTTTACCCGTTCATATCGCCGGATATCCAGCGGATCTGGATGCACTCGTTGACATTGCGAATCAGCATAACCTTAAGGTTGTTGAGGATTGTGCGCAGGCACACGGCGCGGAATGGCGCGGGCGCGGTGTCGGCAGCTGGGGACATTTCGGGTGCTTCAGTTTCCAGTCATCCAAAAATCTTTGTGCCGGTGAAGGTGGCATCGTCCTCATAAACGATCGAGAACTCTACGAACGTGCCTATGCGCTCCATAACTGTGGTCGCACTCTACCAGATGCCGAGTTCGGAGACGTAGAGCCTTTTGGTGGAAACTTCCGAATGACGGAATGGCAAGCTGGGTTACTTCTCTCCCGGTTAACCCGACTTGAAGCTGAAACCAACTATCGGCATAAGAACATGCGGTGGTTAGATGGTTGGCTCGGCGAGATTCCGGGCATTAAAGTTACACCGCTTGATCCGCGCGCCACGCGTGGCGGATGCCACGGCTATAAGGCAATCTTTGATTCTGAGGAGTTTGAAGGTATCTCACGCGAGACGTTTCTCCGTGCAATGCGCGCCGAAGGGATACCGATGGGATATTGGTATACCACCCCTATGTATCAGGCAGACTTTCTCGCCTCTAATCTTTTAGGTCAGGGCCTCAATTATGATGATGTGCATTGCCCTGAAACTGAGAAACTATGTCAAACAGGTCTCTCCTTAAGTCAAAATGTATTGATGGCGAGTGAAAAGGATATAGAGGATATTGTCAAGGCAGCGATTAAAATTCGCCGGAATGTCGCTGAGCTAAAGCCGGAAACCTCTTAGTAAGATAGTTAGCAGTTGCCAATTTGCCTCACAGTAAGAGATACAAGCGGCGTGTCTTTGCTTGGGGCATCCTCATTTCTTCGGATTTCTTCAAGGCTATTCAAACCTTCCTTTAACCGACAACGCTTTATAGTAAATCCCACAATTAACTTATACACCAACGGGAAGGCGAGGTTACCAGGGGAAACACCCCAGCAAAAACACCTCGCCAGCGACGGAAGGGGGCTTGTGTTTATAGCGTATGCACTTATTTTTAGGATTTACTATAACTGAAAACTGAAAAGATTTTTTCTAAAAAAAGTCCGACTGACTGCTGAAAACTATTCTACTATCCTTTTGGTCTGAAGCGAGTCTATATAGACAACCCGACAGACAGATTTTTAACGTTTAACTCTGAGCTGCTGTGCCCGTTTACTTTACAGTGAGAATGCACTATTCCAATTGTTAAAAGCTTTTCATCATCCAGAAACGTTTGGACTTAACCGAAAACCACCCTGAAACATAGTGGAACGGTGCCCAGATTTAATAGTTAAAAAATTTTACTATCCTTTTCAGTCTTAAGGGACTCTATATAGGCAAATCCATAAGCGCAAGCCGCTGTAGGCTTGCCGGACAATAGGAGAAAATAATGTCTAACGAACGTGAAAACCAGAAGGAAAATCGTCGGCAAAAGGAAATCCGCCAAATTCTTCGGCTATTGGAAATGACTGCACGCCTCATAGAAAGTTCAGCGATTACAGACCAATTTTCAGGCAGTGAAGAGCGATGTGCTCGTCAATTTAACAACGCACTTGAACTCCTGACCGATCTCGGTGCGGTGCCTGAGAATCTGTTTGAACCTTTAGAGGATGATAATGCCTCTTTTGGCGATATTTGCTTTGCCTGTCACCAGGCCGCTGCCTATGTTAAAGAAAGCTGCACTGATGATTTTGTTGACTTTACGCAAATCAAGAAAACGATTGGCGATGAGTTGAAAGATGTCAGCGAGGTTGTCCGACAATCGATGCCCACCTTCCTGAAAGATGTATGGGGCGGACAAACACAAGAAGTGGATATTGATATTGCTGAGACTGTTGAGGTCACCTCAGACGACGAGGAGGACACCACATCTGTCGAGCAGCGTATTGCCAAACTTGAAGGGCAAATGGAGACCGTTGTGGAAATCCTCCAAGAGATCCGGACACAACAGGTTGAACAGAACAAAGAAGTATAGAATAGGAGTCAGCCATCAGCAGTCAGCAGTCAGCAAGAGGGTGTAATTACATCAGAAAACCTCTTAACTAACAGCCGATTGCTGATACCCTGATAGCCACTGTAATGAAAGTATTTATCGCGTTAGTTGTCTTTTTTTTATTCTCACTTCTATTCTATGGTATTGGCTGCCAATTTACATCTCTAACGGCGGAGGAACCCGTTTTGGAAACAATTAAAAAAACATACGATGTCAAGAGTGGCGGGACTTTAAGCGTTTCGTCGGAGTTCGGTGCAATTGAAATCCGAACCGCTGAACAGGATAAGGTTGAGGTTGTTGTCACGAAACAATCAAAGTCGAAACTGGTTAAGGCATCTCAAGAAATGCTCGCAGATTTTGAACTGGCGTTTGAACACAATGATTCCGATGTACGTATTGACGGGAGTTTCAAGCACGGTCGGGAGCATTGGCGGAAGCATTTGAATCGCCTGAAAGTTCAGTTTCTGATAACAGTACCACAACGTTACAACCTTGACTTGGACACCTCAAGCGGTAGCATTTCTGTGGCAGACCTTGGGGGTACTGTGCGTGCAAAGACTTCAGGCGGCAGTTTGCGGCTTGGGAAGATTACGGGCACCGTGTGGGGACATACATCCGGTGGAAACATTGATCTCACATCGTGTGGCAATTCGGTGGATCTCAAAACGTCTGGTGGGAATGTTGAAGTCGTTGATGTCGCGGGTGATGTAAAGGCACAAACTTCTGGAGGTAACCTCCGTTTTGGGGCGATTGAGGGTTCTATTTGGGGCAAAACTTCAGGCGGCAGCATCAAGGTTGCGAGTTGTAGCGGCGGTGCAGATGTTCGGACCTCAGGCGGTAGTATCAGACTCCAGAACGTTGGCGGGAGTGTAAACGCGAAAACTTCGGGAGGTTCCATCTATGCCGCTATGACAACACAACCGCAGCGTGAATGTAACTTGCGCACATCGGGCGGTGGGATCACCGTTGCGCTTATTCCAGATATCGCTGTTGATGTAGAAGCAAAAACAAGTGGCGGACATGTCTCCACGGATTTTGCGGTGGAATCGGTTATTCAAGGAAAGGTTCCCCAAAATAGGTTGGAAGGTAGCATAAACGGCGGCGGTCCCTTGCTGAAATTGCGCACCTCTGGAGGGAACATTCATTTGCAGAAGAAGGAAGATTAAGAGCATTTCGGGACGCGAAGTTGTGTTTAGCAGGACAAGAGAGTTATATGATACGCACAACCGATAACTGATAACCATTCTACCAATGTTTAAAGGAATACATCCGCTGTCCGAGAAGCAGCCCTAAAATTGCCCATATACTTCCCATCACAAATTCGCCGAGCATTGTACCGAAAAAGAACGGCAGTGTTCGGCGATACGCGCCGATCCCGCCGTGACGAATCAATATAGACTTTATCACCCAAGCGAGAAACACAGGAAACCAGAGCCGACCGAAATTCCAATTACCAGCGAGTGGATAGGCAAGTGGGTGAAGCTGCCACCAAATGAACCGCAAACGCATAAAGAGCGTGGCAAGCGTGAGAGAAATACCGAAACCGAAAAATCCGACGTGTCTCCAATCTGTATCACTTGGAAGCGTTAGCCACCGTTGCAAATCACTGAATGCCTCCTGCCCACGCCATGTCCCCAAACTGCCGTGCAGATAACCTGCGTGTAGAAACGCGATGAACCCCATAACTAACCCGATAACCGTCGCGCCCCACATCACCCAAAGGAGCTGACGGGTATTGATTGCGCCCTTATCGGCGAGTTTGAACCCTTCTAATTGATTCGGCATCGGTTGCGAACGGTAGTTGCGAGTAAATCCATAGAGGAAAGCGAACCCTGTCAGCGTCGGAGCACCAATCTTTCGGGATCCGAAGAGTGAGGTCAGAAAAATGCCAGGACCGGCTCGGTAGAAATCCTGTGTCGGTGTTCCGAGTTCCGCTCGCATCCGAGTGAACGCCAAAACAAGAATGAAGTGGATACTGAAAAATCCCAAGACACCCCACCACGACATACCCGCCTTGAGACAAAACCCGAATACAATCGCGATACTGACCAATAGCCCAAACACGGCAGTGCGATACCCTATCGGTTCGCTTCTTGGGTCAAGATTAGTTTTCAATCCTAAGATGTTCCGCACCACCTGCCATAAATGCTTGTGTGTTATCCAGAGTGCAAAGAAACAAAGCCCGAAATATGCGCCAAGCGATTGCATATCAATATGTGGATAACCGGGCGTCTGATTCAATCCCGTCATCGCGCCGAAGACAAGCTGCGCCTTCCAAAAGAGATAGAACAACCAGCAAGAGAGCGACAGATCCAGTGGCATTAAGAAACCGATACCGATGGCGTAAGGATTCAGATGAATAGGCGTTGAACCGATAGCATTGAGCGGCTTCTCCGTGAATAACAGTCCAATATCGTGACGGATGGGGATACTCGGTACATAAGGATAAAGAAAACTGATACCGTTGAGCAGATCAATCCCACATCCAACGGCGAACCCTATCCAGAGGAGCCGATTTCGGTAGAAACTTGGACCTTTCGTCATTTCAAAGGGAAGTAAGATGATGGGGTAGCTTAGTTTTTCGTGTTCGATCCACTGTTTGCGGAGGATGACACTCAGCATCATCATGGAGAACGCGAGTGCTGAGAAGAAAAGCAGCCATGCCAACACGGGGGTCAGCCATGCCTGGATATGCTCCATTTCAAATAGGTTTGAGGTGCCTTCATAGTAACCGGTTAAAGCACGTCGATCTGTTACGGCGATCCAGTCAGGAATGTATCGGAAAAATAGAGATTGCCATTCATTCTCCGGTGTAGCAAACCACGTGGCGTGGCCCAGGACACACATTGTCGCTTGCAATAAGTCGTGTCCGCAGACGACGCATGCCAGCGTCACCATGAGATACACCGTCAGCATTTCGGCTTGTGTAAGCTGCCATTTCGGAAGATAACGCGTTAAAAATAGGTTGAGAAGTGCAATGAGAAAGAGCGTGAAGACGGCGTTGAAGAAAATCGCCATCGTGGTAGGATATTGCGTTGTCCACACTGTTTCCGTTTGTACGACAAGGTAGATATTGAGCGGCAGCGATAGCAGCCCTAATAGTATGGCTCGCCAAGTAATGTTCTCAACGGAGGCACGCGAAGGTATGTCCATGTCTTTTATTTTCAACGTGTAACGGAATTTTATAGTAAAGCCTGAAAATAAGTGAACACGCTATAAAACGCAAATACCTTTCCTCCGCTGGCGAGGTTTCTAACCTCGCCCATCTGTTGGTGTCCAAATAATTATGGGCTTTACTATAATGGCGTTTATATCTCAGAAGGTATGCTCAATCCCCCAAAAAATCATCTGTTTGAACGATGGATCCGAGGGTGCATCGAGTGGAAAAGCGAATTCAACCCGAAATATGCCAGCATTGCTAACTTTGGCAAATCCACCTCGTAGTCCGAATCCAACGCTCCGTTTGGGTTCGGCAAAGTTAAATGTGTGTTGCCCATTCCAGATGTAACCGATGTCAGTAAAGGCAATGCCACTTAAGATGAGACCGAGGTTGACAGAGCGTTTGATAAACGGCTTCACAATGAATGTAGCAACGGCTTCAATTCCATCATCAAGCTTCCTGAAGAGCGTTCCACCGAAAACTGTTCGACTTTCAAGGCGTAGTACCATCATTTTTTCACCGTTAAATTGCCGGTAGTTGTAACCCCGCAACCCATTGAAAGCACCAAGGATGACTTGGCTTTCACCCCGCCATCCGAACAGCATTTCTGTCTTAAATTCCGCTACGAACGTTTGATGAAAATCGAAAAAGCCGTTCTTACGAAATCCTTTGTCAACTGTATAGATGTCCCCTGTATTGAATACATCTGTGTAATACCATGAAGTCCGCGCCTGAATCATAGAACGCTCAATTCGGGTTGTAAGATATGTCCCGATGTCTATAAGCATTGTGCCTAATATGTGGTTTCCGCCTGTCCACCCCGATCTACCAATAAGGTTTGCATAAGTTTCTGCCCTGTCTGAACCGAATAAAGAGGAGGCTTGTCCTAATGAGAAAGCGTATTCAGACCCGACAAAAAAGTCTTCTTCACGCCCTATTCTCCTGATGAACCGAGTTTTGTGGTAGGTGACGCGTTTCCGACCCATAGTGACACCGACCAGTTTAATGTCACGGTTTGATGGTTCCGCCATAGAAGCATGAGGTTTCTCGATTAACACGTAATTTGAGCGGCGTGAGCTTGCCCAAAGTCCAACGTAATTTTGCCGTTTCCGGTCCCCAAAATACCGTCGGATTCTCCCAGACGCGCCTTGAAGGTTCACCTCAAATCTATCTGTTGCGACTAACCCATGCGTGTGCGACTCCGTTTCATACCATGCAAAATCGCCTGTTGCTTCTGAGAAGCTAAACCGCGCGCTCCAACGGCTCTTCAACGTGTATTGCGGACGTTCCAGCACAACCGCCCATGAATCTCCTTCACGTTTTTGGATATAGGCACCATCAAAGTTCCAATGTGAACTGAAAACACGCGGCATTCTATACTTCCATGTGAGTAGACTCTTGGTCTTTTCTCCAATTTCGCTAATCCGTTGATAGCGAAGTTCGGTGTCATGACCAGAACCGAATACATTGGATTCCCGTATCCCTAAAAGAAATACCCCGCCTTGACTGTTCAATGCCGGATCGAAGGACGGAAGAGGCGGAGACCAGAGTTCTGTGATGTTGACTTGAATCGTAACCGAGTTTGAATTGGCATTCCAAAGCGTCTCAATTCGAGCGGCTCCAATGTAAGTCTTATCTCGAAGTATTTGTTCGCTTTCTTCTTTATCTGCTTCTACATAAACATCCCCCACCTCAAATAGGAGTTCACGGAGAATTACGTCTTCTTTCGTTTTTTCGTTACCTGATAAAGTAATGTCCCCAACAAGACCTTCGTCAATCTCAATGCCGAGATAAATACCATCTCTGAATTTTTTCACGGAGAGTTGTTCTTCATCCACACGCGCATAACGGTAGCCGTTTTCCTGATAGAAACGTGTAATCGCTTCAAAGTCTGCCTTCAGGATCGTTTCCTCGTAAATACTCCACACATCTGTCCGCATCAGCGCACGGATTTGCTGTTCAGAAAATGATTGGTTTCCCTTGATTACGACACTGCGGACAATATTCGCTTCATCTTCTATAGGGGTTATTCTGTGCTGCGCGGTATTTCCCGTTTCGGATGAAATCTCAACTTGTATACCGATACTCAGTAGAATAATTATGCAAAAAGTCCGAAACGAGTGCCAGACATACTGAAAATCTGTCATTATACTTCACCTACAGTCAGCGCACCTTCGCGGTTTGATAGAAAACTTTCGAGAAGCATAAGACAGACGACTAAAACGAGCAATTCACCCCAAATTTCCCTGCCGTGTCGCTTGACGTTGTAGGTATCGACTGCTGCCGCGTTTCCCTCGATTTCCGGATCTGCTGCTGTCTGTGCCCCGATGCGTGCCGCTGCCTGTGCCAGCGAAATTTCTGTTAAGTCGGCTTCCGTAGTGTCAACATTAACCGCAAAAAAGTCTCGTTGCGTTCTATCTTGCGTCTGTACCTCGATCTGATAGATACCGGGACGTTCTGTGCCTTGAAATCGCAGTGTGCCATCTTCAGCGATTGGTACGACTGTGGAATGGCTCTTGGCTTTCGGTTCGCGGTTCTCGGTTCTTGGAACTTGTGGCGGTTGCGCGCTACCTTCTGCCGGCTGTTGACTGTTGACTGGCATTAGATGAATAGCGGCCTTCCCGCCAGCACTGCGAGGATAATGCGCCGTATAGGTATCACCGATATGTCCACCCCATGTTAAGAAATTCTTGCTGGATACCGTCGCGTAAAGCACGCTCTGTTGGAGCATCGGAAGGAAATACGGATTAACAAGCAGATCGTTTGTATAATGGCTGTCAGAAAGCATCGGTTGTCGATTGTCAGTTAATCGGTTTTCTGGTGTAGGGGCAATCCCTTGTGGTTGCCCGTTTGGGGCAGGCACAAGACCTGCCCCTACAAACCGACCGCTGACCCCTGATTGCTGACGGCTGACCGCCATTAAGCCACAGTTATAAAGCAGGACGGTACCTGTGCCTTGACTTCGTTCAACGAGAAAAGGTGTGTCGTCCCCGAAACGGGCAATTACATTAGATTCTGACACAGGCTGTAATGCCATACCGTTATAAAACTGCGGGGCGTACTGCATAGAAAACCCTTCACTTGGAAAGATATCAAAGATAGGATGTATTTCCTGGTACGCTTGCACTCGTTGTGGAGGTGTCCATGTCAGTGTGCTACCAAGTTGTGCAGGCAACCAAACATTACTGAACCCATTGTAGCTTGTTGCCTCGGTACGGCTGCTCACGAAAACAATGATACTTTTACCTTGTCGGATGAATTCTTGCAGTTGCGCATTAATCTGGCGCGACATTGTCAACACATCCGCGAGGATAATGACATCATAGTCCTCCAACGGGAAGGTTTCAAAATCAACAGGTGTGCATTGCGTCGGCAGAATCATTACATTGGCTGTCGGCAATCGGCTATCAGCAATCAGTTGATCGCTGTAGCGGTTGCTATCCTTTTCACCGGTTTCCACAAGACTCTCTTGCTGACGGCTGACGGCTGACGGGTGACCGCTATGTCTATGTGGATTTAACGCTAATGTGAGATATTCCGTTTGTTCGCCTACACAGAGTACGCGGACTTCCCCGAGGGCATCCAAAGCAAAATAACGCTGGTTGTCGATATTAAGGCGGTCATCCGTTAGTGTGAAGTGACCGATATGCGTACCGGGCGTAGAAAAGTTGTATGTTAAAGCGGTGTTCAGCGATTGGTTCGCTGCCGCGGAAAAACTCATGGTTTTTTGTTTCTCGCCTCCAATAAACAGTGTAAGTATATTTTGATCCAAAGGTGCTACTGAATGATTCACAGTCGTCACGTTCAATTGGAATGGTAAATCTACGCCTATTAGTTGATTTGAAGGACGAATTTCTTTAATACTTATATTATGTGCGTCACCTTCGGCAACCGGAATCAGAGAGATACGGGCACCAGAGCGGTTTGGGAGTCTACCCCAATTCTTCCATCCGTTTCGGGCGAAGTCTGAAATCAAATATATTTCCTTGTGTAGGGGCGCGGTTACCTCGCCCTTACGTTCAGTGAGAATTTCGTGGGCGAGTTCTAGGCTGGATTGGACATTCGTCGTACGGTAAGAAGTTTCTGTGTCGTTGATTGCTGTGATAACGCTCTCAAGGTCCGGTGTGAGTTGCCGAAAGATAGGTTTCGGGATGTCTGACATTAATATAAGCGCAGCACTATCGCCGTGCCGCAAGGTATCAATGATGTCGGTTGCCAAAGTTTTCGCTTTCTCGAATCTGATACCATTAATGTCTTGATACGCCATGCTATAAGAATTATCTAAGACAATAACCACATCTGTCTTCGCTCGCACGGAGGCAACAGGCAGTCCGAGCGTCAAAAACGGACGTGCCAAGGCGAGTGCAATGAGTGCAATAATCGCCATCCGTAAGAGCAAAATGAGAAGTTGACGGAGTTGGAAGCGACGGGCATTCTCTCGGTGTGCTGCCGTGAGAAATATCAGGCTGCTAAAGTCGATTGTCACAACACGACGACGGTTCCAGAGGTGGATGACCAGGGGGATACCAGCGGCAAGAAGTCCAAAGAGAAAAAGCGGGTTGAGAAATGCCATTTTAGTTATCAGGTGTCAGTCGTCAGTCATCAGTTTTTAGAGTCGTCAGTTAAGAGGGTTTTTTAACAATCTTATCTTCGTTGGGCATCAGTCTCTATTTAGAACGATGAGTGTTACCAAACCTCTCTTGTGACTGATAACTGATAACCGATAACTGACAACTAATAGATCGTAATTTCAAGTTGATTGAGGGTATGTAAAACACCTTCTGCGAATTCCATAAGATTGTCCGACTCCAGAATGCTACCGCCGAGTTGAATGTGGTTCGCATCAGCAATGAGCTGATCCAACGTTGGATCCATCTGTACCCATTTACCGACATAGACTTCGGGCCAGAAATGGTAATAGAAGGCATCCTTTGCAAATACAACACCCGAGCAAATCCGTGCTGGGATTCCGGCAGCACGTGCCAGCGCGATAAATAGTACTGTATGTTCCGTGCAATCGCCAGAGAGTGACTGTAGTACTGTTAATGACGAAGCAAAACCTCCACTCATTTTTTTATCGTTAATCGATGTGTAAACCCAACGACATAATTTTTCCGCGGCACGCCACGAATTAACTTCGTCCTCCAAAATTTCCGCAGCCTTTGCCTGAATATCGGGATGATTGGCTTGAATATATGCACTTGCAGCAAGGAATTCACCTTCTGGACTCTGGATGGGTAGAGCGAGGCAATCTTCCGCTACAATGAGTGGAACCTGAATGGAAAGTTTACCAGCGTGTGCAGTGTTTACCTCGAGTTTCTGCCGACGGGTAGACATAACAACTTCGGCGATGTTCCCTGTTGGGAGTTTCACTTCTGCCTCAAGGTGTTTTGCTGTTGGAATCGGATGTTTACCTGAAGGCAGGATACGAGTTTTTAAGACAACATCAACTTCTTCGATACCACCAAGCGCAGTCTCCTTATCCGTCTTCGTAGTTACCATGGAAAGCCCCATTAAAGGCACTTCTGTCCGATAGTTTACACCCTCTCGGTCAATCCACAGTTTCGCCGTAATGCCATTCATTATGTCAATTGTCTGTCTTAAAACATAAACCTGCTTTTCCTCCGACTGATACCTTAAGGTTTCCTCTCCTAAAATCTCGATTTCCGTTTGCGCAGGTTTCAGCAGGTCAAAAATGAACATGTGAAAGGTACGTTTATCGCCTACTTTAAGTGCCTTCTGGGTTAGCAATGATGCTACACCTGTGTATTCAGAAATGGTATCTGGTGGTACCGAGATTTCTGATTCGGTGATTTCACCGTTGAGTGCTGTTTTAACGTGGGCAATTCCATCTACAATCTGTCCCTCAATCTGTTTTAATCCAGATTCATTAGAGGTCGAAAGAAAGTAGCGAGGCGTTAAGTCGGAACCTATATATTCAACGCGAGTAATTTCAACGGTTATGTCGGTCCCAAGTGCCTTAAAATTCATCACGATATCGGTTTTGTTCCGAGCGACCTGTTCCCCTTGATACTCGGTTTCTTCAGTAGATGTGTGCATGTAACCGATCTTGGTGTTCATCAAGGTGAGATTATACCAGTGTTCTTGCGGATGATTTAGCATGTTTTGGAATGTGCTTTGTTCTTCGTCTGCAGCGTCCGCTGACGTAGCGGCTTGCAGGCAGAGCATCGCTGCTATGCAGGCAAACGCAAAGCGGCGCAGATGATAAAACTTCAAAAATTTTGATAATATCATGATAGATCGTGGTTCCTCATGAACACAGACCGAACAACACAGCTACCATCTGCCATGGGGTTTCTAAGTAGTGTCCTATATAGTATTAATTATACTTGATGGGGGTGCCTATGTCAAGTCTACTGCGAAAGCAGCAGATATGCAGCTCTCTTATAAGAGAAATCTCTGGATTTAGATATACTTCCTTTGCGCCTGATCTCTTGATCGCGACTTAAAAAAATGGTAGAAAACTGGAAGGCTTTGGAAAGCGGGATAGCCTTTCGATTGTCTTATACGCGGGTTGCCATGGCAACCGTATGGGTATGGCGCTGTTTGACCTTCTGATAATTCTCAAATATCGTCAGAAAGTTACGCTTGATGAACTGCCGAAGTCCGGAAATGGTAACGACATAGAGGCATCCATTCGGTTTGAGATACCGTTTAGCATCTGACAGAAAGATTTGTAAGAGTTCTTTGCCGACGTTGGCAGGTAGGTTAGAGGCGATTAAATCGAATTGGATATCGGGCAGATGGCTAAAACCGTTGCTTAGGAGAACATGACAATTCTGGAGCTGATTCTGTTTAACGTTTTTACGGGCGTAGTCAACAGCTACGAAATCCTTGTCCACCATATAGACGGTTGCTGTTTGTGTACATTTGGCGAGTGTGGTACCGATAGCACCATATCCACATCCGAGATCAAGGCAGACATCGTTCTCTCGGATATCCAGATGTTCAATCAACAAGCGTGTTCCTGCGTCAATCGCTTTTGGCGAGAAAAGCCCCCATGTTGCAGAAAAGGCAAGGGACATACCGCGCAATTCCGCCCGGAAGTCAACTTCTCGTGGAAAGGAATCTACTGCCATTTTATTAGGACTCCAAGGGCATCCCCCGGAGAATTCCAGAGAAGATCGAACGCATCTTTTGCTTCTGTATAGTGGAAGCGATGGGTAATCATCTCAGACGCGCGAATCTCGCCATTTTGTATCTTTTGCAAAGCGCGTGTCGCAATTTGTGAACGCGGTTCGTCTGTTAAAATACCAGCGACGAGACGTTTACTCATCATTTTTGAGGAATGTAAAGGTAAAGGTGCTTGCTGGTAGAGAGCGATAAGTTGAATAATACCAAACCGACAGGTCATATCTTGTGCCTGCTCGAACGATTTGATCCCAGCATATCCACCGACGCAATCAATCACCAGATCTGCGCCCTTGCCACCGGTGAGACCCAAAACTGCTTCCACCGGGTCTACGTCCTCAGCATTTATGACTGCATCGGCACCAAGTTGTGCCGACAATTCACACCGAAGCGGCAATGCATCCACAGTTATAATTCGTTCCGGATTGTAGCCTCGCAGTACCTGCATCATCAGACTTCCGACCAAACCTTGTCCCAAAATGACAACGGTATCTCCTGCTTTCACACCGGATGAGTCTGACCAAGCGACGGCACTGGTTGCAAGCGGCAGAAAAGTTCCCTCTTCAAAACTGACCCCCTCAAGGAGCGGTACGATACGTCCCTCAGTTGCATTCGGTTCAGCAACGGTATATTCCTCATGCGGGGCAACAACCATGACACGCTCACCAACCTGATAATCTCTTATCTCTGCCCCAACTGCATCCACGGTCCCTGTAAGGGAGTACCCCATGATTGACGGCGAGACCGCCTCTTCTCGAATGTAGCGTCGAAAGAGTTCGGAACCTCGGCTAATTAACGTTGTATCCGTCTGTACCCGAACCTGTTGGGCGTTGACCTCTGGTATCGGCACCTCTTCCAGTTGGATGTTCCCGAAACCTTCCGGTTTGGTTACTCGTAACATGTTTTTCCTCCCCTTGATTAACAGTGAGGTCGGATTTTTTCAAAAAATTCTGTCAGTTATCAGGCACAAGAGATATAAGGAGCATCAAAACCTCTTGTAACTGACGACTCATAACCGACAACTGGCGACTATTTTGTTGTGTCTACTGCTGCAAACGTCTGGCTAAATCCTCTCGAGTGACAGGTTTGTCAAAAGACATAAGGTAGATGTGGAAAGTATCGCTCCTGTCGGAAACGAACGCGATGTGTCGTCCATCAGGTGAAAAAGCAGGTTGAATAGATCTGCCGATGTCGCTGGTTATACGCCGTTCATTTTTACCGTCTGCATCAATGAGATAAATCTCCCAATCACCGTCTCTTGCTGAAACGTACGCAATCGTTTGTCCGTCAGGCGACACCGTAGGGTTGTAACAATCGTAGCGATTTGGATTGAAATGTTTCTCGTTTTGTGCGTCAATGTCTATCGTATAGAGTTGGTTGACCTCATTTCGAGAGGAGACAAATACAATGCGCTTTCCGTCTGGGAAGAATGCGGGACTTCCGTCATCAGTTTCGTTAAAGGTGATACGTTTCGGTTCAACGTCTTCTGGCGTGAGCTGCGCCAGATCAAGTCCTGCCAAGTTGAGGAGATATAATTCCAGGTTTCCATCTACATTAGATTCGTAAACAACCTGATTGCCAGCGGGGGATGCACGCGGTACGCGGGCACCAAAACTGACTGGCAAAACGGCTCGCGTCGTTTTGCTGTGGATATGTGTCACGTTGAATCCTGCGTAAATTGGGGTGGAGCCACTGCTCTGGATGACGACTTTAACTTCACGGGATGACTTCGGTTCACTGCTGTAAAACAGGTAGTTTGGGGTCGTAAGGAATGCTGGCGAACTGTCGTTAAAATCTGTTGTGAAAGTGACACGACGCTGGATACGCCCGTTAAGATCCATTAAATAGATTTCGCCGTTGTCGAGTCGAAACGAGGCAAAGGCAATTTGCGTGCCATCTGGTGAGAAAGTCGGTGAATAGTTATCCGAGTCGCCACGGGTCAGCTGCTTTGTGTGGTAACTGTCTCCCACGAGTTCGATAATTTTGCGCAAGACTTCAGGATCCAGCGTGCTGCGCTGAACGAGTCGGAGTACGCGAAACGCGGAATTTCTGTCTCCGAATCTCAGATAAGTACGCGCCAATTCGAGTCGTGCTGCGACCCGTTCTTCCGGTTGTGCGGCATAAAGTTGTGAAGCCTTTTGCAACTCCATAACTGCATCGTTGTAACGCCCTACATCATTATAGGCTTGGCCGAGTAACATCCGGGCCTTCGGCTCTTCAGGTGCCATTTCAATGAAAGCCTCGAGTTCTTCAACTGCGGCTTGTGGCGTTCCAGCGTTCAACAGTTCTTCACTCTTTTTCAGAACTGCCATATTATCTTCACATCCAATTATTAGGACAACGAGAAGGATGCTACATATTTTAATGATTCCTTGCGGTTTGGTCAGGTAGGTTGATATTTTCACGTTCTTTCCCGTAGAGTCACCTGCGTGTTTTTGCAAACGCTGAAATCCAACGCGAAGAAAGTATTTCTGCGTATTGTTGCAGGCTCCGTTTTGGTATCACTCAAAGTACACTCCTGTCATCAAGAGTCGAGAATCGGAGTGTTTTTGATAGGGGTATTTGCTTGGGTGTTTCCTCGTATTTCTTCCCTCTTACAGAAAATTAATTATAAGTGCTTCGGTTTCTGCGTCTGCCTCTCAATCCATCGCCAACTGCGTAAAACCAACATAGAATGCCTTGTACGGACGCACTAATTTTCAGTTTCCAAGAAGGTCGGTACATCAATTTTTCGCCGTCATCAAACGTCCAGATGTGAATTGAATAAGGCTCCTGGGCTTCTGAGTTCTCGGTCTTGTCTGTTGAAGTGTTTCCTTCCGCTGTAGGTTTAAACCGCGTTAAATCACGCCATTCTGTTACAGGCAATGAATTGAGGTAAAAAAGCCCAACGGCAGAAGCAAAAACAACGAAAACAACGATTGCTTTTGGAAATTGTCCTAAGTAGAGTTGACCCAGTCCTGGAAGAATTGCGGACAGTACCATCGCAACGAAAGAACGGTTGGCAGACTTACCTTCTGCGCCTCCAGCATTACTGGAGGCGGTGGGCGTGTTTGTGGGCTCTACCATTGATTAAGATTCTCCTTGTGCGACAAGATAGACACCGATACAGATGATCAGGGCACCTATTATGCGAATCTTGGGGATAGATTCCTTGAAGAACATCCACGAAAATAGAATTGACAGGACATATCCGGAACTTAACATCGGATACGCAATACTCAGTTTGACACGCGATAAGATAATCAGCCAAACAAGCGTTGTAAAACCGTATATCGCGATCCCACTGAGAATATAAGGGTTCAGAAATGCCTGTGTCAATTTATCCAACGCGTCCCGTAAGCTATTGATACGACCAATCGTATTCATACCGTGCTTAAACAGGATCTGTCCTATCACCGTCAGTAAAACGTTGAAGAATAGGAGTAAAAAATCTTTCATGCCTTTATTATATCACATCTTGATTCTTTTTACAATTTTTAGATGACTATAGATTATAGAGAAACGTTACCTTAACAACAATAACCCGATTCTCCAATTGTAACGCACGACGAGGGGTCGTCCCAATGAGAGCATCACCCCAAGCCTCGTTATATGCAACGAAAAAATGACTTTTCGGACTATATTCCCATCCGAATAGAAGGCTAAGCAGATAACTCTGATGGATTTCGGTAGAAAGTGGACGTTCCCGGTTTGCCTGTGCAAACATTCGGAGAAACGATTCTCGCGTAAATAAGTAGGTCGCACGCAACGAACTAACGAAAAACCTGCCATCAATTGCACCTTCCAAATCAAGACTCTGGGCGTAACTGCTGTCTAATTCTATGGAAAAGTTGCTCTGTGGACGTAAAGTCGATTGGAGCGTGATACCCCGTTGTCTGCCGGCTTGTTGTCGTGCAAAATTAAAATAGTCTGCGAAATCCATAGCGATACCGATAGCAATCGGATATGTGGCGTTGGTATCAAACTCAACCCCGTATCTGTTTGCCGTAAATACTTCAGTGAGTTCAACTTCCCGACTTCGAGTATAGTAGGCATTAATATCATCTAAGAGGATTTCCCTGAAATCCATTCCAAGGTCCGCCCCGACACTCCACCTGAGCAAATCTTCATCAAATTTAGGCGAAAGAGACAGTTCTGGGTTCTGTAACCCCCACTCCGTAAAATACAATGGTGTGTAAAGGCTTTGCGAAAGCCGGGTGGTTATACTGGAGAAAAATTGATGATTGCCCCAATGTGGGGAATAAGAGCCTCGCATATAGACGCGCTGCCAGCCGCGATTCCGTTCTTTCCGTAGAAACCCTGTTTGGTTAATCTCAAAGTGGGGCGCGACCCGTTCAAATCCGATACCACTACTCCAGAGATAATTGCGCTGTGCGAAGTCAACAGTATACGCGGCGTTGTCGCTATCCTCGCCGGGATGAAAACTACCAGCGTATTGTCCGGTGAGATGATAGGTTTTACCCAAAGCGAGGTTCATATCAATACCACCCACTCGACTGTGTTCCCAATGATCACTGCCGGGCTGTTCCTTATTCACGAATAGGATTCCGACGTTCGAGCGTTTGAGGATGTCGCGTTTAACACGGATTGCAGAAAACCATGCTTCCTCCTTATCGGATGGCGTGCTATCAGAGAACCTGAATTCGCCTGTTTGGTTTCCCAAAACCCCGATAGAATAGTCACCAACTTTCCCCGTGAATTTACTGCCCCAAAGGATATTGCCACGGCTCCCGATACGACGGCTGAACATTAGATCGTATGGCGTTTCAAAGAAACTGTTGCCTTCAACAAAAAATGGACGTTTTTCTGGAAAACGCGTCGGGAATCGGGTCAGATTAATCTCTAACTGATCTGCTTCGACTTGTGCGAAGTCGGGATTGACAGTGACGTTCGCCTTTAAGGCACTCGTGAGGCTGTATTGCACATCCAACCCTGTTCCGAGTTGCCGCGTTAAATTAGAATCGGCGGCACGCATGCCGCCCCCTAAAAAATAAGGGGTGATTTCAAAATTCTTTCCCGTCTTAATCCCTTGGATACCTATAATATGCCCTAAATCGGACATCCGCGTGACGACACCCGCTTGGGTCAACTGTTTCCAGACTGTAACCTCACTTTTTCGGCGGTTTACTCGCTCAATGTCGAACCCCCAAATCTGTGTTGGCTTATCAGTGAACCGGAAGTTTGAAAACGGGATTTTGAACTCGGCACTCCACCCCAATTCATCAATATTGCTTTCAACCCACCAGATGCCTTTCCAGTTGCTGTCGCGTTGGGTGTCCTCATACCGATAATTATCACTCTGGACACCTGCTGGATTTGTGGCGAATTTATAGCCTGTACGGTGATCGTGGTGTGGATCAATGAAGAAGGAGATGACATCCGAGGCATAGAGGTCCCCGCGTCGCGTCATCCGATTGATAATTTTGTTCGGTTCAGCGTCGTAACATCGGAATGCGACATAGATGTTATGCACATCGTAAGCGATGCGGAATTCTGTGTCGTCAGTTGCTGGGTTCCCGCGTGACGGTTCGAGTTGAATAAAGCCGCTACGCGGTTCTGCCTGCTGCCATACCGCATCGTCCAACACGCCATCAATTTTTGGCGGTTCGCCTACAATTCGGTACGCTTCAATGACATGTTCACCCACACCTTCTGGGTGCGCAAAAAGGTATAGTGGATAGGCAATGAATAGCAGTAGTGCAGCTATAAATTTTAGCATGCGTCAATTATAGTGGAAGTGTGCTGTGTTGTCAAATTTACTATTTTCTTTCCAGAGGGGTTTCAAACTCCTTATACTGACCGCCGACCGCTGATTGCTGACTGCCGTTTTGTCGCTTTTCCTTGAAAAAATCGTTGAATTCCTTTAAAATTCTTGAAATGTGGTTAGAGCAATGTGCCTATTTCTTTTTGGGTATAGCGGAATTCGAGAAAGGCACGTGAACCCCGAAGTCCACTTAAAGTTGTCCAAAGATTAGTCTTCATCGCATAACGCGCGTAACTCGTAACGAAATGGAGAGCGGATTCGAGAAAGGCGCGTGAAGCACAAACTCACGTCATTTAACCGCAAGGAATAATTAAAAATGGTTGAACTTACACGGGAAGACATTGAATTTTTCAAAAATGAAGGGTATTTGGTGAAGCGAAACGTCCTGGACCCGGCATTGATGGAACGGGCACGGGCAAGACTCTGGGATGGTGCACCTGAAGGGCGTAAACGTGAGGACCCTGACACTTGGATAGGCCCCTTCACCCCTGAAGAGGAAAACATTGACAAAAACAACAACCGGCGCGGGTTCCGGTGGAACTTCCGTGAACCGGGTGGCGAAGATTGGATGGTTCAACTGCTCGCGACCGATCCAAACGTCTGGCGGATGGCTGAACAGTTTTTAGGTGAGGGAAATTTGGTGCAACCCGACCGTGTGCGTGGCATCTATTGCACGCTACCTTACGGCGATGTCCCGAAGAAATCGATCGGGTGTCACGTGGATGCGCATCCGTTTCATCTCGGTGCTGTCGGGTATATTGATGATGTGCCACCGGAAGGTGGCGGATTTACCGTTTGGCCAGGAAGCCATAAAACCTTCTATTACGATTACAATTCCCAATACAAGAACGAGCCGACACCGCAATACGAGATTGATCGTGAACGTCTCAGCAGAGAGTCAGGTGTTGAATGCTACGGGAACGCAGGGGATGTTGTCTTCTGGCACCATCGCATCGGTCATGCCGCCGGACATAACTATTCGCGACAGATCCGGCAGGCAGTTCTGTACGACTTCCGAAAGACGGAATTGGAGCAAACGCAGGAAGAGCCACCGAACGAGGATATGTGGCGAGATTGGCCCGGCATCAAGGCGTTGGAAAATTTTTAAATATACCTTGCGGGAGAACAACGCGGATTAGAACTTTGACGCACCTTGTTCTCAAGTCGCCTGCGCCGGTGTTGGAGGAAAAGGTCTGGCCCCAGCGTGTATTCAAAAACTTGAGTTCTTCCGAACTGTCTTTGGGGTTGATTGGTTGGGTCATAAGCGGAGCTGGCGTGGCGGTGGCCCTAATTAGAAATGAAGCCTAACAGTTGATTAGAATTGAGAACAGGGCGAGTGTCGTGAGGGAGAGGAGTATAGCGAACCGAAATAGCGTTGCCTTTTCCATTGACAAAACTTATCTTAACTTTGCGAAATTGTGGCCCAAATAAGCGTATGCACTACAGTTTTCATGTTAAAAAAAAAGGCGGCCCCACGTGAATAAAACCGCCTATAAAAATAGTCTGGTTCAAGATTTAGGCAATCTGTTCCCCGTATTTTGTCTTAAAAGTTCATCTCTCACCTCTGCAATACGCTGTTTTAGCTCTTTTTCTATGCTCATTCTTAACCATAGAAAATCATCTGAAGGAATTGCGTTCTTGAGTATTTTAGAACTGGCTTCTTCTGGGGGGAGTTTGAGATAATCAGGATCCTGACAACAATAGATAGCAATGGCATTTATACCATCTTTCACATGCCCCAGTGAATTCTCCTTAAAAAATCCAAGTTGACATATCCAGCGGACTGCACTACCATAACTCATGTTCATGAGATGGCCAGATACACCGTAGTCATAAAACTCACATATCTCCCCCATAAAATTGTTCACAGTGTCCATCAAAGTTCTTAAATCAGAAACCATAAAAGAGTTAGAGTCGCCATATTCATATTTGTCATCAAGATGGGCGACCTTAGAATCGACATAATTCCAGAGATTTTTCATTGACTCTGCCGCCTTTATATGAGACTCAAGACGTTCTAAAAAGAGTGTAAACTCTTCGGTGTCTGCTTTGATGCTCGTATGCAAGTTACATATTTGGGTTTTTATCCTTTTCATAGAAATGGCTTTTCCAACCCCTGAAGATTTATCTGTTGTTAATTTCCGTAAGTTCACGAGTAAGGAATCGAAAGTTGATAATGTTAGATGTATCCACAGAGGGGGATTCAGATCACGGAGGTCTTTATGATACTTAATTAAATCTTCTTCGGCGGCATGATAAGTTAAGTCAGACGGTTTTACATCCGCAAAGGCTAAGTATAGCCCGCGCTGATAATGCGCTATGAGAAATAGTTCCTTAAATTTCTTATACGATGAACTAAAGTCGCTTGCAAATTTCTGAATCTGCTTATCAATGCTGTCAACCTTTTGGGGAGTTGCCTTTTGGCGAACGTCTTCATATTTAGCAATTATGTTCGCTTCAAGTTGTTCAAAATCTTCTGATTCCATATTTATGTCAAGTCTCATTAGGGTTTACCTTCCTTTGTTCTTGTAATAGAGCGGTCCCACGCGAATAGAACCGCCCTTTTCTATTTTCAGAGGGATCTCTACTTCAAAATCACCCTCACTGTTTTTCCAAGGCACCCCACGTCGTGCTGAGTTTTCGGCGGAGTATAGAAGGGGCCGATGGGGCAGATGTCTCGGGTTCGGGGAACAACCAATCGCTTCACCGATTGAAAATCTGAAAAGGTTGGTAGCAACCCCAACGTGTAGACTTTCACCCCTGTTCCGAAGTATTACGCGCGCTACCGATACATATTTAGAGTGGTGTCGCACTTCGCACTTACACCCGCACTACCGGGTCGGTTAGGACTCTGCTAGGGTGTGGCAGAGGTAGTGATTCCTAACCAAGTGCTTGATTACTATTAAGCCACACTTTCGGGGGAATGTCAAGTTTTTTTCAACAACACCCTACGCGCGTCCTTTCGCTTGTCGACGGCGCACACCGGGGCTGTTAGGGGCGGGCTGTCTTTATCGGTGCAGGTGTGGCTTTATTCACAAGCGTGCGGTGAAGTCTCAGATGGCATGTGTTGTGTGTCAACATAGCGAAATGGCGTGGCGGTGGTCCTAAGTCTGATGACTTGCCTCATTTTTGACTTTTGTGTTATACTTTTCATTAACTTGGCGGATAGGAGTTTCACCTTGGCACCCCTCGTGTCGAGTCCTATCCAATCTCGTGAAACAGGTTGCATGCCAAATCGCCAAGGGAAGCCTAATTTGACATACTACTAACGGATAACTAATTATTGATCTGGCACTTCACTCTATAGGAGAATTATCATGAAAGAACCCCAATTTACTCAGCATCCAACGGAAATATTTGGTTATCCTTTTACTAACAAAAGCTCATACGCACAAGAGGCGAGGGAAGAACAGTTCTGTCCCTTCTTAAAGGGTGAATGTAAAAAACCCCGAAAAAGTGAACCTGAAGTTAAAATTGGAACTTGCACACTTGGTTACAAAGGTAGTTTTCTCGAAAAGGTAACGCCTATTATTGTATGCCCTCATCGTTTTGAAGTAGCAGGTGTCTACAATACGATTCAGAAATTATATTTTGGCAATTTACCAGATGACTATCAGATAAGATGGGCATCTGAGGTATCTTGTGGAGGGGCAGGAAGTATTGATTTTGTCGCTGCCAAAATAAAAGGAGAGGAAATAGAGGATTTTCTATGTGTTGAAGTTCAAACGGCCGGGACCACTGGAACGCCTTGGGATGCAGTTACAGACTTTAAACAGACCGGAGGCTTTCAGGAGGAAAGCTATAACTATGGAATCAATTGGGCGAATCAGTTTATCAAAACAATGATGCAGCAGGTCTACAAAAAAGGGATGGTAATTACGAGTTGGGGCAAGAAAATTGTGTTTGTTATTCAAGATGTCGCACTCGCCTATATTCAGTCTACTACTGATACCCAGGATTTACATGAGGCAAGAGATAGTGATGCTATCCATTTTTGTACATTTCGGATGGTATGGGATGAAAATTCAAAGGCTTGGCAGCTGAAATTTGACCAGCAAGTGAGCACAGATATAGAAGGCATTCGGAAAATCTTAGGCGGGGCTCATGAAGATGAATTCCCCACCATCAGTGAGTTTGAAAATAATATCAATAGGCGATTAAATTTCCAAAGCTAATTGATCGAGATTTAACCGATTTCTGGCAATTTCCGCATATTCTTCGCTTAACTCAATTCCAAGTCCCTGTCTATTAAGTTCATTCGCAGCCACTAACGTACTTCCTGTACCCATAAAGGGATCAAGGATAACGCTCCCAATTCTACTGGTCGCTTTAATCGGTAGCTCCAGTAGCTTTGTCGGAAAAACAGCGTAATGAACATCTTTTCTCCATTCATCCTCTGGAACGATATTCCAAATATCACTCGGTAAATGTCCTTTAGCGGTGCTTGCCGTAATATAAAAACCTTTTGTCTTTAATTCCTTGGCACGTCCACTGACCTCCAAATTATCACTATGAAAGGTCCGTTGCTCACCTCTAATCGTCATTCTAAAATCAACTAACTCACCTTCTCTCATTCTTTCTAACGTCTCGTCAAGGGCTCTGATCGCCGCTGTGCGTTCTTGTTCATCTAATTCCTTAGACTCAAGAATCTGTCTACGGTATTTTTTCCCGCTGACGCCCGTGGCAGAAATAACCTCTTTGCCATTTATTGATGGAAGTTTTTTCGGTTTAATCCTGACCCTGTCAGTATCGTAATAGTATCTCTTATTCTTAACAAAGTGAAATACATGTTCATGGACATCTCTGAGTCTATCTTTCGCACTTTGCGTTCCTCTAATTTGATGCCATATCACATCATTCCTGAGAATCCATCCATCCTCCTGCATTGCGAGCGCAACCCGCCAAGGCATCCCCATCAGATTTTTGTTATGATATTTATCTCCTAAATTTAACCATACGGACCCATCCGGTTTTAATATTCTCTTTACCTGAAGGAAAATTCCAGCAAGTCTTTTCACATATTCTTCAGGTGTTTTTTCCTCACCAATCATCACATCAGTATCGTTTCCATTTGTGTGATATTTTCTCATTTGCCAGTACGGAGGTGAGGTAATGACGCAACCAATGCTCTCATCAGGGATTTCAGCCAAAATATCTTCACAATTCCCTATCAATACCCCATTTTTCTGATTTTCACTGAGGACCTTAGAAATTATCTGTTGATTTGTCATATTAATATTTCCTTCTGATTTTGGTAAGTTAGAATCTAATCCAACGTACTGTTTATCACTAACACAATTGGTCAAAATGTAGATTCCAGGATTTTCAGAGGGTTACCTCGTTATAGAATAGATGCCTCGTCCTACTGGAATAGGCGGTGGAGTGTTCCAGCACCCCACCAACGAGGTCATACTATTATACCATAAATCTAAAAGGATTCTCAAGAAAAATCAATGCCCATCTGAGGCATCCAGCGGGCTAGCGGTGTACCTGCTGCGTCGCGGGCTGCACGAATGTCGATCCCATTTTCTCGTGGTTCGTTTTCGTCAAAATGTTCCAGTCTTACCCATTGGATTTTGAGATCATGTCAGCAGTATGTTCAAGTTCTTCCGATTAAACTTCAATGACCGATACTCCCTTCTCTGTGATTCTCCAGTGACCTCCGATAAAGCCATAAACATACTTATCAGCTTCAAGAAGGTCAAGAATGCCAGGAATCAAACGATTTTTTCCGTATAGGTGCCGCGGTATGTCAAGCTGTTCGCAGATTTCTTTCTGGGTCAAGGTTTCTCTATGCTCACCTGTAGAATCTAAAGGTTGTTGATATAACACCAATAGCACTGCCCGCTTGAGTATTTCTAACCCGTAAGCGGCAAACTCGTTTCGTGTGTTGTTATTCATAAATCCACTTTTCCCCTTCCCCCGATATGCCGAGGTTCTTCTGACCTGAGCATTCCCCCCTAAAAAGAGCAGGGTGAGGATTGAAGAGCCAATCCGACCTATCTGGGTGTTATGTGCGAGTCGTAAGCCAGTTCTCGACCGTCTTTATGAGTTCTGACATATTTCTTAAGTATCTTGTCATCGCAGATTTTTTGTTCAGAATATCATTTGCCATATCTATCATATAAAACCTTTGCCTTCTGATAATCAATAAGGCAACTACCATGAGGAATAGCCGTTACAAACTGTCGGATCTCTGCAGGAGAGAAAGACCAGTTAGAAGGAAGGTTTAACTTCCTTTTAGCAAGTCCATCTGCCGAGTTGCAGTCTCCACAAATAACAGTCTCTAAAAAACGATCCAATGTTGAATGATCATGATGCCTTGTAAGAGAAGCAATCCATCCCCAGAAAACTTTACCTCCTGGCTTTCGTTTCGTCCAGCGTAGGATCTCACGTTTATTTCTACCACATCCAGGACAAAACCAAGATTCAGGGGTTTCCTTCCAAAGGATCGGGCAATGTCCTCCATCATAGTTTTGGTATTCACTGTCTGTGGGAATACGCTGATGTTTCATCAAGAGGTCCTTCGGTGGAAAATCAGTCAGCAGTATTGAGCACCTTGAGCAACTCGTTGGAAGAATGGCGGGGGCGTTAGACATCCAAAAAAAACTGTTGGACCCACCTTAGCTGAAAAGCGATGCTTCATTTCGGCATTGCAGCAAGGGCATTCCGTGCGAGATATTTGTGAAATCCTCGGTGTCAACCGGGGCAGTTTCTATTATCAACCCAAAGAAGATCCGTCCGAAGCGGTTCTGCTCGCTGAAATAGAGAAACTTTCGGGACTGTACTGCCATCGGTTTTTTAGACCACTGTCTAAACCAAGATTGTGAGACAATACAATCTACTTGAAAGGAGCATCCGATGGCGAAACGCAAACGAAGAAACTTCACCCCCCAGTTTAAAGCGGAGGTTGTTCTGGAGGCTCTCCGCGGTGAAAGTTCGCAAGCAGAGCTGTGTCCTCAACATAACCTCAGCGATGAACAACTCTCGAAGTGGAAGCAGCAAGTCGTTGAAAATATGACATCTGTGTTTGTCTCATGTAGGTCGGTGTAGAATGCAGCTTTATCTCAAACCCAATTCCTTCAATGTGCTTGCCATCATATCATGAGCAATCTGTGCCTTCTCCATCCGCATGTGTGGGAACGTTTCCACGGATATATACTTATCGTAACCGACTTTCCCTAAACTCTCCGCAAAGGTTCGGAAATCCAGTTCATCTCCGTCTTCACCCGGAATCAAAAAAGTACTATACGGATACATGCCTGTCACGCCTTTTACATGGCAGTGCGTCGTGAGCGGTCCCAATTTTTCGGTAACTTCGGCGATGTCTTCACCGATATGATAGAAATTGGTGATGTCGTTGAGGGACCTCAGCGCGTCAGAACCGACGTGTTCAATCAGAAGCGTAACTTTGGAAGAGGCATCGATTGTCGTCGCTTCGTGATTGTGGATGTTCATTGTAATGCCGAGTTCTTCAGCGCGTTGACAGATCGGTTTCAGCACGTTAACGAGGAGTCGCCATGCGAAGGCATCACCGTTCTCGCCACCGTATCCAGTGAGGAAGTTAACACCACCTGCCCCAAGTGCAACGGCTACATCTTGCAGCAGCGCGTAATGGTCAACTGCGCGCTGTTGATCCTCCACCGCCAATTGGTATAGACCGCCGCCAGTAAACGGATTAATAACAGAGACTTTTAATCCGCTGTCAGCTACCATCGTTTTAACTTCCTTAAGCAAGCCGTCGGTGACTTCACCGGAGGGGATATGCGCTTCGGGACCGCACATCATCTCGATTGCATCGTAGCCAGCATCGGCGAGAATCGTAATAACTTCTTGTAGGGGAATGTCTTTCATCCCGCCTGCGTGATAAGAGATACCAATCACTGTTATTCCTCCTTTACTTGTTCACTTTTTGTTCTTCCCGTTATATCCCAGATATGTACAATCCCGTTAACGTGGCCACTGGCGAGCGTAATACTATCAGGATGTGTGTATTCTTGAGCATATTTCTTAGGTTAATACGAGGCATCCGTTAGCAATATGAATATGGCTTTATCCGCAATGTAGAGTAGGAGCACATCAAATGCCGCGCAGATCAACACAATTAACACGAAAATCCATTTCTTCCGTTTCAAAGTCTGTCCGGGCAGTCTGTCGCTCCTGCACCATCGAATACGTTCGCGGACGGATCGTCTCAGCCTCATTGCTTTCTCCTTTCAAGGACAGCGTGGACACTTTGTTACCCTTATAGAGACTTCTCCGATTAAAAAGATAGGAGAAAGCAACTTTAGCAGCAGGAAAATAAAAACGCTGAATCCGTTTGTAGGTGCAGCGATTATATTTCACCGCCTACCTTCAAAAGAATTTGAACGTTAGGTTCATTCAGATTCAACTTGTTTTCCGGTGGATTCATCGTTCCCTGACAAAGAGCGAACCTTCCTGCGTCGCGCATATAAGTTTTTCGCCATCTGCTGAAAATGTTAATTCTCGGATGGGACTCTCTTGGACTGGGAACATGGATACTGGCTTACCATCACTTACATCCCATAACTGAATGTAGTTATCTCTCCCGCCGCTTACAAGTAGCTCTCCATCGGTAGAGAATGCCAAGGCGTTGACTGAATCAGTATGCCCCCTGAATATCGTGAGTAAATGCTTGCTTTCCAAATTCCACAATTTCACAAGTGTGTCCGAACCGCCGCTCACCAGCGTCTCACTTTCAGGTGAAAATGCCAAAGCCAAAACAAGTCCATCATGTGCCGAGAAAGTAGACAGCAGCCCGCCCGTTTCAACTTCCCACAAACGAATCTTACCGTCCGCACTTCCACTGGCGAGTGTTGTTCCATCCGGTGAAAATGCCAAACTTCTAATGCGCCCTGGGGCTTCCGTAGAAGAAGCGAGCAACCGTTCCGTGCGCGGATCCCATCCGGGGAGTGGAACGCCATCGGGTGAAGATGATGCTAACGCGTTCACCAGATTAGAATCCCCGGCAAGTGTTAGCACTTCGCGCGCCGTGGCGGTATCCCAGAGTCGGAGCGTGTTATCTTCACTTCCACTGGCAAGCAGCGAATTGTCTGGCGCGAATGCCAATGCCCGCATGTGTTCGGTATAACCTGAGAGCATCGCAAATTGCGCGCCACTCTCTGTGTCGTATATCCAGATACGTCCATCACCCCCCGCGGCGAGCCGTGTGCCATCTGGCGAGAAAGTGATAGCCATTACTTGCTTTTTATCGAACCTCGTTTTGAGTCCCGGAGGTAACTCAGATGGGATACTGTTCTGAAACAGTTCTATTTTTTCCATTTTTTAACTATTGCTCCTGGGCTAAAGAAATCCCAAGCAAAAACCCCTCCATTTCGTTTCGGGCAGATTTCTGGTTCAGTCTACTGAATTGGAGCCGTTTGCGGTTTCCAGTATTAAAGTGAAGAATTCCAATCCAAAACGACGCCTGTGTATATATTCGGTTCATTGAGGAGACCGTCATAAGCCTGTTTAATCTGATCGGGTTTGAGACGATGCGAAATTAGAGGTTCAACGTGCAATTTTCCGCGTGCCATCCAATCAAAGATCGTCTGCTGTTTGCTCCATTGCGAAGTGCGATTCCCGATGTCCGGGTACATCGGCACACACCACTCCAATGCCCCACGGATTGTAATCCATCGCAGATGCGTTTCGGAAAGCAGGTCGGTCAGGTTGCCTTGAACTTCGACGCGCGGTGAACCGAGAATAATCAGTTGTCCGTGGTTAGCGGTAGCACGGAGTGCTTGCATAACGACACCGCTGTGTCCGACGGCATCGACGGTGATATTACCGAGTTCACCGCCCGTAATTTCCTCAACCTCTGCTTGCGCCTCGTCAGCAGTACCGCCGACGGTATGATTAATTCCACACCGCTGTGCGAGTTTTCGCCGCGCTGCTACCGGATCTACACCGATCACGCGGCATCCATGAATTTGAAACATCTGTGATGCCAGATTGCCAACAAGCCCTAACCCGAAAACAACAACCCAAGGATTCGTACCGATTTCTCCAACGACAATCGCGGTCATCGCAACACCTGCCATTCGCGATGCCGCAACGACAGCAGGATCCACGGTTTCTCTAACAGGAGCGACCAGCCGATCTTGTGAGTATCGGATTGTCGAGGCGTGCCGTCCGTATGTGAAAACCCGATCGCCGGGTGCTGCACGGTTAACACCCGCACCCACTTCTCGCACAATGCCGACGTTCGCGTAACCAGAACGCCACGGATATTCGCACCATGCCCCCTTTTGGAACACTTTTGGCTCTCTCCCGGTATAATTTGCGAGTTCTGTGCCACTACTGATAAAAGTATATTCTGTGTCTATCAGTAATTCATTGGAAGCGAGTACCGGCGCGTCTATATCCGCAGTCTGCAGCTCGACTTGGTTCTGACCCGTTACAACAACCTCTCTTATTTTGATACTCCCACGCCTAAAGTCGTGGGATTCTTGTTTCTTCATTCGTAGCCTCCCTGTGGAGGTCTTACACAAACTCCACAAGCGTTTTACTTCTCCGTGTAGCCCACGGCGAGGTTCTTTAGATTTATCGCAGCGTTTTGGTCTCTGTCTATAGACTTATAGCAGAAATCACAATTGAATTGACGCTCTGATAAGGATAGTTCGTCTTTTACATATCCACAACTGCTACACGTTTTACTGGACGCAAAGAATTGTGGGGATTCTATAACAGGTATTCCAAGCACTTCTGCTTTGGATTTGAGTTTAGAGAGAAAACCGCCTAATGCTGAATCTGATAGGGCTTTGGCAAGTTTTCTATTTTTGAGCATATTGGTAATCATAAGCGTTTCTATTCCGATCACACTTGCCATGTTGACTATTTCTGTAGTCGCTTGCTGGTGTGCGTCCTCACGGATACAAGCAATGCGATAATGTAGTTTTGCCACTCTTTCTTTTTGCTTATACCAGTTATTAGATAGAAATTTCTTACGACTTAACTTGCGTTGCTCACGGGCAAGTTTTCTCTCAAAGCGTTTGAGTGGTCTTGGATTATCATAGTGTTTACCGTTATCAAGGGTGGCAAGTGAGTTGATACCTACGTCTATGCCGATAATAGGGAGTCCGCGTGTATCACGGGGAGTGTTTGGTGTTCCTGTGTCAACAGTTATAGAGACAAACCACCTCTGTGCCATCTTGGATAGGGTAACACGGATAATCTTACCTTCAAAACGCAACTCTTGAAACATTTTGACCCAACCGATTTTGGGCAACTTGATACGCTTTCCGTCTATTCTTACTGCCTGTTCGTCTGTGGTATAAGATAGTTTGTGTCCACGTTTCTTATACTTTGGAAACCCGCTGATTTTATTTGACCAACGGCTTATACTGTTCGCTAATGCCTTAATAGCATATAAGCCCGCACGCTGGTCTTGTGCTTTTGCCCACTCATATTCCTTTTTCTGTTTATTCCAACGATTATTTAAATCAACTTCGGAACGGAATTCGTTAGACTCTAACCCACTTTTAAAATCAGAGAGTCCATTATTATAGGCAAAGCGAGCATAACCGCATTGACTATGAAACCAGTGCTCTTGAACGCTATTTGGGCGTAACGCTATTTTGTGAGACTTGTGTGCCATTTTGGGTATTACCTATTCTGTGAAGTTTCCTATTCCCTCTGCTAAAGGCGTGGCGGGTATTAGCAGTACCCACCACTGAATAGGTAACATAATTATACCACAAAATGCACCTAAAGTCAAACTTTTTTTCGGTGTCGGTAGACTCCCAACTGGGTTGGACCCACAGCTAAAGCAGTGGGATTGTTAGACAATGCCCTTCATGGTGAATCTTTTTCTTCTAATTCTTTTAATTCTTCCTGCTTAATCTTATGAATCAGTGCTTGCATCCGTTTGTATCTGAAAAGCCCAACGAAGAAAGTCGCAATGCCGAGTAAAATGAAGATGATACCGATTATCTCAACGATATACGAACTAAAGATCTCTTTGAGATGCACAAAGGATAAGCCTGCAACGAACAGCGTTAGCGCCGTACGAATGTAGGCAAGGAAAGTCCGCTCATTCGCGAGGATAGTTCGGTCTGCAGCGAGATGATCCCGCAAAATAAGTTGGTCTTCCAGTCCTTTGTAAGGCGTTGGTTTATCTGACATTCACTTGTTCCCTTCTTCACTCAAAAGAGATTCAAAATAATAACACCGGCAAGCCATCCATAAAAAGTTCGCATGCACCGTAGCCTTTTCGCGGCTCGCTGATATTCCACCGTGTAATACGCCGGATTTTGGAAGTAGAACGTCAGTCGTTTCGGCGTGGACAAGTCAATTTTAGGCGTTAAAGCCATCATAACAACGGTGCTTAAACCGAGAAGCACAATATTGAATATGGGCAGGATACTGAGCACCGCGCCAAATACTGTCCAACGCCACTTAGAAACACTACGGGATGCGTCAACCCGTGCCATGCAGATCAGCAATGCGGATGGTGTTTTTGTTCCTGAAACCATGCATGATGTCCGAATTGAAACGCGAGGCTTCCCTGCGCCGCTCTTTTATCGTGTAGAAAGACTTTCTGCGCGCGACACGCGTTAGTCCTCATAACGTAGGTTTTTGCCGTTATCGGGACCGCTTTGATGCCAAACCCAGACGTTACGGAAATATGCCTGTTTTTCTGGGGGTAACCCTTCAATGATGTGCTTGGGCACTGATGGCTTATGAAATTGACACCCGACGAAATTGTAGCAATTGAAGATGGCGATCCGCGGTCGATCCGGGTTTTGCCACGCAACCCCGGAATGGCAGAGGTTTTCCGTGAAGATAACGACGGAACCTGGCGGGCAGCTATAGGTTTCAAACAACGGTGAATCTGTCTGGCGATGCGCTTCAGGAATTTGGAAGTTTGCTTTATGGCTTCCCGGCAAGAATAACGTGCCACCTTCACCCGCTTCGACTTCGTTGAGTTCAAAGACAACCCGCGTCAAGGCGGAGTATATCTTTCCTCCATGACACTGATAATTGAAATTAGGATTCACATTTCGCACGCCACCATGAGGCGGCGGACCGCCATCTCCAACAGTGCGGTAGGTGAACCAGCTGGATTCCATTCGAATTTCTCCAAGAATCTCACGGAGAATGTCAATTACGACTGGATGATCAATTAAAGATGATGCCGTCCCACCTGGAAACCGTCGTTCATGTGGCGGTAAAGCTTCAGGATCCGTTCGGATGGTCTCAATTTGCGCTTTCAGTGCCTCGATTTCCGAAGACTTTAAAACTTCAGGTATTAACAGGTAGCCCTTGAGATCAAAGATGAATTTCTGTTCTTCCGTCATAGCAATCCCCTCTAACGACTAACACTTCTATTTATGTTAACGATTATAGCAAATTTTAAGTTTTATTCAAAACGATTTTTTAATAGAGAGGCACCGTAATCGACCACAAATCTGGTAGGGGCGGTTGCCTAACCGCACTAAGCACGGTCGTCAGTAAGAGAACAGTCTCCTTGTCCAAAAATCGGCAACCCATAGTTGAGATGCCCCGAAAAATTGATAACCTATTCTTGACACCAGCCTATACTGTATGCTATATTAAAAACATGCCACAAATAGTATGTTTCACCATGAATCTCAGACCGAAAAATACTATAAGAGGCATCGACATACCGTTAAATGTATTTATATATAAAGGAATGGAGTAACCAATTTAATGGATTTCAAACAAGCGTTAGATAGCAAAATCGCAGATTATAACTTACTTAATCACCCGTTTTACCAAGCGTGGAGTGCTGGCGAGCTGCCTGTCAAGGCTCTACGCGCCTATGCGCGCGAGTATGGTGCTTTTATTGCTACGATACCCGACGGCTGGGAGGCACTCAACGAGGCTGAAATAGCGGAAGAAGAAACCGAACATATCGACTTATGGGCGGACTTCGCTGCTGGACTTGACACCGCCGTTGCCGAAGCACAAATTCCACAAGTGAAAGCACTAATGGAAACGGCACATGAACTCTTTTCCGAGCCGACGACTGCAGCCGGTGCGCTCTATGCGTTTGAGGCGCAGCAACCGGCAACTGCGCAATCGAAACTCACAGGTTTGAAGGCGTTCTATCAACTTCCACAATCGGTAGAGCCGTATTTTGAAACGCATTCACATAACGAGCATGAAGCGGAGAAACTACTTGCGCACATCGGCACGTTGCCATCGGATTCACACGCCACTGTCGTGCAGGCTTGTGAACAGATGAGCACGGCTTTGTGGGATGCTCTTACGGGAATTCACGATGCCGAATGCACATGATACAGTAAAAGCGTATTTTGACGCACTTGTTGTTGGAGATGCTGAAACCCTCATTGCAATGATGCTCCCTGCCGCTCACTACGTCAAGATCGGTACCGACGCTGACGAAGTTGTTGAAGGGAGCACAGAGATCGCGGCGTATTACCGAAACCACGTCGCGAGCACAGAGGATTTCAGCATTGAATTCATCAACCTTGATGTGCAGGAACGGGACAATGTTGCCTGGTTCTACACGCGTCAGGTCTGGCGACTCAAATGGCAAGGCACGCCAGAGGAATTCGTGATGCGGATGACGGGGGTTTTGGAAAAGGTTGACGAGTTGTGGAAGTTTGCACAGATCCACGCCTCAATCGGTGTAAAATCGTAGGCACATATTGATGTCCCGTAGAAATTGACGTTTGGAGTACAAATTATGATTGCCCTTTCTAAAGAAATTCAACAAGCGATCCAGGATTCTCAGGAAACCCCTGTGCGGTTGGTGGATCCAGAAACGAATGTAGAATATGTTGTGTTACCTGCTGAAACGTTTGAACGGATGCGAAAAGGCGTATACTACGATGACGGTCCAATAACGGAAGAGGAACAGACGGTGTTGCTAATTGAATTTGGACAACGCGCGGGTTGGGATGACCCCGAGATGGATGTTTACAATGATCTCGCTCCAGGGGAGAAATCATGAATGTCCGACGAGGCGAGATAGTTATTGTGAATTACCCGTACAGTGACCAAATTGGACGCAAGGTGCGTCCAGCCCTTGTCGTACAAGCTGACGCATGGAACGAGCGGCTTGATAACACAATTCTTGCTAGTATCACGAGTAGCCCTAACCAAAGAATCGGAGATGCAACGCAATATTTTATTGATATTACTACGACGAATGGGCACCGAACAGGGCTGCGCCTTAATTCCGTGGTTCAATGTAAAAACCTAATTACTTTCGATCAAAGCCGAATTCAGAGTGTAATCGGCAGTCTCTCTGATGCCGCCATGCTAGAAATAGACGCTTGCTTGAAAGCTGCATTGGGTATTCCGTAAGCATGTGATCAACTTCTAATGGAGAAACGCTTGCAAATTTCAACGATCTCTTTTGATGGCGACATGACTTTGTGGGATTTCATGAAGGTTATGCATCATTCGCTCAAGCACACGTTAGCGGAGCTGCAAAAACAGGTGCCGACACCGCGCGTTTTAGAGCTGACTGTCGACGAGATGGTTGCAATTCGGAATCAATTTGCGGAAGAGGTAAAGGGAAAAATCTGGAATCTGGAGGAAATCAGGCTGGGCGCGTTTGAGCGAACCCTTGAACATGTCGGATGCCCGGATAAAGAACTCGCTGCCCGTCTAAATGCAATATATCGAAAGCACCGTTTTGAAGATGTAGAATTATACCCGGATGTTATCCCAACTTTTGATATTCTGGCACCGCATTTCAAGTTGGGGCTGCTCTCAAACGGGAACACCTACCCAGAACGCTGTGGACTTGAAGGGTATTTCGCCTTTGTTGTTTTTTCCCAAGATGTGCAGATTGAGAAACCGCATCCAAAAATCTTTGAAATTGCTGCCAAGCAGGCGGGTTGTGAACTCGCACAGATGCTCCATGTAGGGGATTCGCTCGAAACCGATATTGCAGGCGCACGAAACGCCGGCGTGAGTTCCATTTGGCTCAACCGAGAAGGCGTACCAAACGACACAGAAATGCAACCCGACTACGAGGTGGCTTCATTGACTGAAATCCCTGAAATTTTAGGGTGGAGATTTACTGCGGAATCGTTCCCACTCCATGAATGATCGTCTTCCTCCCTTTCACATTAACACCCATAATCCGTTATCGACATCAAGGGTATGGGATATTCATTCGAGACAGCGTTTCTTATCTTTTTACTGATAACTAACCTACGAAGTATAGGTACACAGAAAAGGTTGTCGTTTATTCTCTCCGGCATAAACAATCCCTTGAATCGCCTGAATCCGTGATTCTATCAATTGATTTGTTTTCGCAAATCCCACAACGACTTATTGCGCAGCAAAATAACCGCTGCGTGGCCCCTTATCGAAACTGTTGGTTCTGCGTGTATGCATTCGGGAGCGTCACAAACACACCCCCCGTCTGCAAGGCGACCTGTTGTTGAAAGGCGTCGGCGGCACCGATGACACTGACGACGACAGGGAGTTCTTTGAGTAGCACGATAGTGCCTGCTATTAGAGGTTTATTGGAATAGGGTGCCATGTTCCCCCTGTTACGGCTGCGAGCCATTTATGCTTAGGTTGATCAATACCCAGTACATTGACAGACACTTTGTTTTTTCGACAGCGATTGATGGCATCATCTACGGTAAATCCGTGTAGACTCGTGAAGTCTTCATCTGTAACGACGATCAGATGTTTGATCGCATTGCTGCGGAACCGCAGTTTCATCATAGTTTCATTGATGGCATCTAATGCGTGTTCATCACCACCGAGTTCTATCCCATAGAGTGCCGTTTGTATTTTTGATAAATCCTGCGTCAGTTGGAAAACCCGGATACGATTGCGATTTTCTTCATTCGTTGAGAAATGTGTCAGACCGAGTTGATAGTCAATCTCCGATGCTTTGTAGGTATCAACCATCTGCCCAAGATGTTCAGCGACGGCGTTGATATTATCGCCCATACTCCCAGAGGCATCGACAACGAAGACGACATCGAGAGGCAACCCTCCACTCGAGGCAATAATATCCTCGGTCAGTTCACCGATGACGCTGCTAAAGGTGGATCCTTCGCCGCTATCTGCGGTGCCACCGCCAGTCCCCTGCCCTGTGGGTGTTTCTGCGATACCCGTACCCGGCTTCTTCCCCGCACCTGTTTCCTCAGTTGGTTTACTGATGCCTGCACTCGGTCTCTTACGGGGGTTTTTCACACCGCTGAGACGCCGCCGGGTATAACTCTCAACGTTGTCGGTCGCCACCGAACGCCTCGCAGATAACACCGCTTCGGGCGTCGTCGGTAAATCGGCATCCGTGGATAACAACGTCGGATCGGCATCTATAGGCTTCGGGGAAGCAGGTGGAATCTCAACGGCTTTCGGCACGTTGACAGGGAGCTTCGCAATATCCAATGACGTGTCCGGCTCGATAACCTTTACCTGTTTCTTTAAAGGAAGCTTTTCGCGGATGGGGGTCGGTGTGGTTTCCTCAGTGACGATGGGCTCTTGGATAACCTGTTTTTTGACGATCGGCTCTCGCGGTAACTCTGAAAACAACTCGACCTGGATCTCATCTTCATCTTCTTGCATCTCAGATCTTATAACGATGAAAGAAAGCACAACGATCAGGATGACATGCGCAATGACAGAAATCCGAAGGGCATACATCCGATACTGTTGACGGAACGTCTTGCGGAGAACCCAGCCATTCATAGCACGACTCCTTTTTCTACTTGATAGAGAGATAAACAGATGTTGTCGCTAATGCCGTTTGAGACCTATTTAACACTTGGATTTTCAGCGATACCCTTCGCCCCCGGACTTTTTTATCCGCAACGATCGGGATCCGCAGTGTTTCAAACCCCTGTGGGGCAATATTCAAGGGTCTCTCGGGTGCTTGAAAACGCAAGCCATCTATGGTTTGCGGCAGTAGTACGACGCTGAGATCCTTCGCCGCACCCCCGGAATTTGAAATTGTTACCTTTAACCGCACATGTTCACCGGGATCGATATACCCATTATTGTTTGCCGGATCTTCCAAAGTCGTGTCAATCCAAAGCGCGGGAGGACGTTTTTGTGGCAAGATACCTCTCAACAAACCCAATTGGGACGCGATGAAAACACCGACGACCAAAACTGCCAACGGCAGCAAGACCTTTATCAGTTTCTTCTGGATTCGCTGTTGCCTTTCTCTTTTCGCGAGAAAGGTTATCGCACTTTTCAGGTCGCGGGCAGGTTGGTATTGTGGCGTGATACGCAACACCTCATCCGCTTGACTTTCGGCATCAGTGAGGGCACCCGTTTCCATGTAGGTCTGTGCGAGATGGTAATGCGCGAGGGCATTCTCGGGCGATGCCTTTAGGACCTTTTTGAAGGCAGCCGTAGCTTGAGGATATTGCTTATTCCCCAGAAAAACACGTCCGCGTTCCATCTCTTTGTCAGGGTCAATCTCAGTATCATCCGCAGGCGGTTTGGGTTTTTTCTTTGCGTCGATGTCGCCAGCGGGTTGAACAGATACGTCCGCAGATGCCCGCACAAGCGGCTCAGCCGTAGGCGGATGTTCCTTCTCTTTTGCACCAATTTGCACAGCCGGGGCAACAGATAGACCCGCAGGTGGTGAAACACGAGGCTCGATGGTTTGTAAAAAGGAGAGCACCGGCAGGTAGTTTGCGTCTATCTTCAGGGCTTCTCTGGCAGCATTTCGGGCATCTTGTAACCGATGCTCACCGAAGTAGGCAAGCGCAAGCCCATGGTAGGCATCAATAAAAGTAGAATCCTCTCGCAGAACCGCCTGAAAATGCGTGATCGCTTCAGCATACGCTTCGGCATTCAGATAGGCAATGCCGAGTCTGTAGTGGCCATCTCTAATCTCGTTCATATCAACTTTTGATTTGCCAGCGTTTGATTTTATGGATTATTTGGAAGACTGATTCGCCCCTGTGGGGTGATATAGGTTCGCATCTGTCGTCTTTTCAAGATAGTAAACAACCGCTTTTCGTAAGTTGAGAGTTCATCCATAGGGTAGTCTACCTCGTGGAGCTGTCTAAAAAAGTTTTGATCGACGTATGTCCAGACCCCATCCCATCGTAAAACCTTGCCTGCCTCCTCTTTAGGGGTCTTATCGAGAATTTTAAGAAGTCCCTGCGAACGCTGATACCGCGCCGAGCTTTGGGTCACATGAGATATATAGCCGTTGATATACACAAGCGTATGGTAATCCGCCCAAACCATGCCGCCAGAGATCATATCGATTGGCTCTCCCAACGTTTCAGCAACATGATTGAAAATCTCCATGGCATTTTTGACGGGTCTATCTGTGAGATAGCCCGCGACGCGGAGTCGGTCGTTTTCAAAACAGTAAACGAGCTTGACAGGCATATCCGAAATGCGTTCATTATAGACAAGTGTGTTCTCTTTTCGGAAGTCTAAACGGGTGCCCTGTTTCTGTTCACTGAGCTGTACCATTGCCTGTGAGTAGCCCCACCGGGTTTTGCGAAAATGGTAATCCCCCTCCTCTGACAGAGTGTGTCGTATTTTTTCTAAGTTCGCACACCCGAACGCGAGAAGAATTGCCCCCCATCCGATGATGTGTTTGAATCTGCGAAGCCCGTTATATGCTGGCATTTATACACCTCCTCTCTATTTAAAAGCCCCGTCTCTTGCTATATAAGAATAGAGACCTATCCTCACTATATTTTTTCACGCAATAAGTAGTTTTGGGATTGGTTAAATTATATAACATTCCTTAATCAGTAGTTAGGTTTTATTTATCAAGGGTTAATCAATTCCATTCTGCATCGGTGAGTCGCCAACCTATTCTAACTTTGCCTGACTCACTCCACAAAGACTCAACCCGACACTCATCTTGCAATTTGTTAAGAAGTTTTCTATGCGACCGCCCAAAGGGGGCACCGGACGACGGGGCATATCTCCTATAGGTCCCCATTTCTTTGCCTATGTCGGCACCACTACAGATCTCCAAATTGAATGGAAAGTATTCCCCGGACCTTGGCGGTTTGATATTTCCACAATAGCGGTGAGCATTTCTTCATCCACGATATTGTCTTCATACGCCGGCAATCTGTATGTGCCGTTCTTCTTTGACTCAGATAATCCAGAATCAAGTCCGTACACAGCACCAATTGATGCTGAAAAAATGTTTATTTGAGCGGATGCCCCCTTAATTCGTTGTCATTGGGTAGGCGACACCTATTTCAATGGCGACATTGTATAAATCTGCGTCTAACGTTGCTAATGACAGTTCAAGACGCGACGCTAGTTCCAGATAACTGGCATCATAAGTTGTCAGCCCATGTTTCTCTGCTAACTCACAAACCCTTTTCATTGTACTTCCTTGTGTTGCAGCAGCAGTATCAACTGTAACGGGCAACATCGTTATCACGTCAAGATACCGCTGCAAAACATCCCTATTTATACGCTTTCGTCGGTAAGCCATGAGCAGTGCATTACTGATTTCCTGATAAAATAACGAAGGAACAACTGCCACAGTTCTGCCGTGCTGTAAGTCTTCAAGAAGCAACTGTGCTTGTATTTCAACTTCATCAGGGAGAAGACCCGCTATTAGAACTGAACAGTCAACCACTATCATCAGCGGCCTTGGTTTTTCCAATCTGTTACCTCACGTACCGTGCCGATAGGAAATTTTGTGCGTAGTGCAATTAATTGACGGTAAGCGTCATTTGCTTCATCCGGTGCTATATCATGAGGTGGCATCATTACCGCTACCACTTTGCCTCTGTTCGTTATAGAAAAACGTTCTCCGTCCTCAACACGCTTGAGAAGTTTTGAAAAATGCGTCTTTGCTTCATGAACACCTATCTCAGTCATTCGATTGATCTCCTTATTATATTGAACTAAGGTTATTATACTGAATTACCTTATTTTTTTCAAATTTTATCCCTTATGGACTGGCACGAATTCAGGATGAAATAGATTTTAAGAAAAATACCTGTTCTGTTGTCGGTTCAATCGACGTAAGTTGCGATTCAGGCTGTGTTATCGGGGATCAACTTTTTTAAAATTACCTTGCCTAAAACTGTTCCTTCATGCTATCATGTAAACATGGAGAGCACGAACGGCGTTACAAAAAAAAACATCCTAAATATCACAAAGCCGAGAGAATCTCGAACAGCACTCGTAGAAAGCAATACACCAGATGCCTTTCAGAAACTCTGTCGAGAGTATTGGACGTGGCACTTCGACGAATCACTGTCGGATGCCGCCCGGTTACTATTAAGCACAGAACTGGGTTGGGAGGCGATGCCCCAACTCACAACACCGCCCGTTGGTGAAGTCATCTCCCCACTCGGTTACGCGCTTGCACATGAAGATAAAGATATCCGCGATGCTGCACTACAGGTATTGGATGCAAACGTTCATATTCCTGCAGGCGTTGCTCATATCGGTGAAGAATGCGAACCGCTGGAGATGGATGAATTTAAGCTTGGCGTTTATCCTGTAACCAATGCCCAGTACCAGCGATTCGTTCAGGATACTGGGCACGCACCACCTCAGGATTGGACAGAGGGTATCTATCCAGCAAACAGAGGCGATCATCCTGTTGTTTGGGTTACGTGCGAAGATGGAGAGGCGTATGCGCGTTATATCGGTGGAAGGCTACCAACATTTCCAGAATGGCAATACGCTGCACGCGGTGTTGATGACAGACTTTTTCCGTGGGGATATGAAGTTGATAGACCGCGATGTAATACTGCGGAACTCGGTGCGGGGGCGACAACTCCGGTCGTTAGTTTCAGAGATGGCGTAAGTCCGTTCGGCTGCTACGACATGGTCGGCAACGTCTGGGAATGGACAGACACACCTTATGACGATGCAGGGAATTTCCGTGTGGCATGTGGAGGCGCATGGTATTACAACCACGACTATAGCACCTGCACCAGTTACGATTTTTTTAGCAATGGGTATGCAGAGTTTGTAATTGGATTCCGTGTCGCGTGGTGATATTATACAATCACACTCGAATTTGCGCCGATGGGGAAAGAGCAATGAGAAATAAAAAAAACGATCCAGAACGTGCCTTAGCACCTGAAAAATCCTCGGTATCCTCAGATGGGTTGCAAAAGGAACTCATCCAGCGGGGGCGCGTCGATATTCACACACATCAGACCGCTGCGAAGCACTTGAAACAAGGAGCGGATGCCCTAAACGTTCGAGACTACGCGAAAGCAATTGAAGAATTTCAGCAGGTAATTCAACATAATCGTGAATCGGCTGAGGCACACTTTCATCTCGGTTTGGCACATTTTATGTTGGAAGACTATGAAAGGGCGATAGACGCATACAAAATGGCGATAGCCTGCGAACCGAGCGAAGCGACGGCATACCTCAATCTCGCAGCAACCTATCGCATGCTCAAACGTTACGACGAGGCTGTTGATGTTTACACGCGTGCCATCCGTTTTATACCGAGTCACCCTGAGTTGCATTCTGAACTTGGGGCAGTCTATACGTTTCAAGGTAAGCGACGTGAAGCAGTCGGTGCTTATAAAACAGCGTTGCGCCTTAAATTGCAACTTACCTCGGACAGATAACGGACTGCGTAGGGAATCTTGAGCTGTGGAGTGTTGACCACACAGGAGGAATGTCATGTCAGACCAAGAATTTCGCGAACGAATTTTGTCGGCGTTGAATGACTTAAAGGATCAGATCAAAACCACTGAAAATCGCACAGAAAAGCGTTTTGATTCCATAGAAAACCGATTGGATTCTATTGATCAGCGTGTAGGATCGCTTGAGAGAGACGTTGGATGGATTAAAGGAAAATTGGAAGGTAGACAGGAGACAGGCACACGGTGGGTAAGTTTCATTGCAGTGGGAACAGCGATTGTCTCTGCGGTTATTGCCTTAATCGCTCTTGTGACGTGAACGTTCAAATTTACGCCTAAACGAACCGCAAGGAACATTAAAAAAATGTTTGTTTCAGATGAAGATTTGATGGTCAAATGTAGTAAAGGGGATATGAGTGCCTTCGAGTTGTTGGTGCGGCGCTATCAGAACCCTTTGATTAACTACATTCACCGCGCTATTGACGATTATCAGCGCGCCGAAGACCTCTCCCAAGAGACGTTCCTCCGGGTCTTCAAGAGTGCAAATCGTTACGAACCAAAGGCATCGTTCAAAAGTTGGCTCTATACAATCGCCACCAATTTATGTCGAAATGAGATCCGGAACCGTACGCGTCGCAATACCTGTTTTCTGGAAGATTTGGTTGAAGAGGGCGAGGATGTTTACCATGCCGACATCATGCGGGATACCCGCTACCTACCAGATTTGCTCGTTGAAAAAAAAGAACAGAGACAGATTATCCGGAAAGCACTCGCACAATTACCAGAAAATCAACGCGTGGCCCTAACGCTCGTCACCTATCAGGACTTACGGTATGAAGATGTAGCGAAAGTTCTTGGATGCTCGGTAGGTGCTGTAAAGGCATTGATTCATCGTGCTCGGCAGAAAATGAGAAAACTGCTCACCAAAGCAGGCATAGGAGAGGAGAGTCTCAATGCGAAAATATAAACAGACTGGATTTCGACATGTGCTCAACTCGGAATGTGAAACACAATTTGCGAGTCCAGATGAACTTTCAGCGTACATTGATAAAGAATTGCCAGCATGGAAACGCCATCTCATCCGCCGGCATCTCAGGAAATGTGCGACTTGTGCGGGGCACATTCAACAGTTAAAACAAACAGACCACTTCCTGCGCCAAAGCGATGGGGTTGAAGTCTCTGATGGCTTTTTAAACGATGTAATGATGCGCGTATCGGAAGCAACGAAACACCAGCAACAACAGGATTCGCTTTGGGTACGTGCCATGCAATTCATTGGAACATCGCTTGGATGGGCGCGGCACGGTTCAGTACTGACTGACAAGCTTCGGTACAGTATTCGGACCCGCAGTCCGGTTTATATCTTTGTACTGACCTTCGCTGTTTTTACGATGGTGGGGGCGACGCTTTACCAATCCTCGAGTGATAGATTTGGACAATCACGACACACACTGAAGAATTCACAAGAACTCGATGGTGAAAGATTAATTTCCTTTGAGGTTATTCAACACGAGCCACCGAAACGCTTACTTACAACCTACCTGAGTCAGCCATCAGCCGTCAGTCGTCAGCCGTCATCAAGATAGCCGATAGCGAACAAAAATATGAAGTCTGCAACTCGTAGCGCGTTATTCATTTCACTAATGCTCCACCTCTTTTTTTTCATCACGACGTTTTACTTCGTGATGCAGAACCAACCGATCGCGTCCGAGAAGGCGAATTTGGCGGCGGAACTCATTGCAGTCGAAAACACTTCCCGACCGAAGTCTCCGCTGAAAAAGGTTTCGCCGCGCTTTCTCGCCGCCGAACGCGAGTCCATAGAGCCTCATGTCAGTACTGGGGAGGCACTCCCCTCTCTCGCAGCCCCTATTGCGGTGAATACTGAAACGTCACGTCCTGCTTTAGGGCGCAGTTTGCAAGCTGAAGTTGAAGCCGAAAACCCATCGCCCGCTTTAGACCTGTCAAGAGAAAACTGGGGAGAGGTCAGCACTGCAACCCGCACACTTCAGGATGTTGAGGAAAATTTATCGAAAACGGAAGCCGCGAGTCCAGCAGGCGATACGACTTTCGGGGCAAAACGTCCTGGTCCGCCGAGGGTTCGGCGCGCCCCAGAGATTTCAACCCTTAAAATAGTAGAAGAAGAGGAGATAGGATTGTCCGTAGCGCAGCTAGCAGAAATTAATGAAAAGCGGAAAACATTGCCGCATGTCCCGTTTTCGAGGATTATGAAGACGCTCGCACAAGAGATTGTCGAAACAAGTGACGGCGGTCCAATTGATGTGGTTTTTGTCATTGACGCCAGCGGTAGTATGGGGGATAATATCAAATCCGTTATAGAACACTTGAGCGAGATGGTGGATGTATATAAAGCCTCTAAAATAAATTACGCACTCGGTGTGACAGAGTTTTGGGCGCGTCAAAAACAGAACGTCATCAAAGTCGTCCAGTTGACCAAGAGTTTTACCCAGTACAAACGTACCCTCCAAGCGATTTATCCGCATCAGGACGAAAACGCCTTGGATGCCGTCGTTCAGACCGTCAAAGAACTCCGATTCCGCCCTACATCCAAAAGACATTTCATTCTTGTTACCGATGAACCTTTCACAAGCCGAGACGGATTAGAGGTGGAAGATGCCATCGCATACTGCCGAGAATTCGGCATCTATGTGAATGTGCTTGGACTTCCTTTCGGTGAACACCAAAGACTTGCTGCTGAAACCGGTGGCAAATGGCATCTCATTCCTGAAGCACCACGACCACAAACGGCACAACGTTCCAACAAGCCGATGCATCCGAGAACCAGAGCCGTTTCATTACGCCAAGCGAAATGGGCAGACGTTACAAAAGTCGGAGAGGCCGCGCTAAAATTCGGGAGCAACATCCCCGTCGATATTGTTCTATTCGTTGACAGCAGCAAGAGCATGGACGATAAACTTCCACATTTCTTGAAGCAGCTTGATATCCTTGTTCGTGATTGGGATAACGCCTTTGTAGACTATCAAATAGGTGTAGTGCGTTTCAGGTCCCGAGCGTCTGTAAACATGATAAACGTTTACAATCCACCGCAAACGCTTGAACAGATCCGGAAAATCGTTGCGCTGCCATGCCAAGACAATGAAATGTTATTGGATGCCGTAGCGGAGGGGCTACGGCGGTTAAAACTTCGTTCAAATGCGCGCCCGTATTTCATTCTGGTTACAGATGAACCCGCGGACGGTGAATACTCACCCCTCGCGATTATCCAAATGTTACAACAAGAACATGCCCTCGTCAGTGTCGTCGGTACCTATGACGACTTTCAGCAGGAAGTCGCGACCAAAACTGGCGGCATCTGGGTACCTATCCCAGAGGGACATACAACAAATAATTCTTATTGGTAAAGGATCAAGATTGAAGATTGCAGTCCTCGTTTCAGGAAGCGGCACCAACCTACAAACCCTGATTGAGCAACTACATCAAGACGAAACAAGTGGTATTGAGATCGCAGTCGTCCTCAGTGATCGGCGTAAGGCTTACGCGCTTACACGCGCGAAACGTGCAAGTATACCGACGCGCGTTGTCAGAACCCAAGATTTTGAAACCCGTCTCGATTTTGACGCAGAAATTTCAAAACTCGTCGAGCACTACGGTGTTGAATTAATCGTCCTTGCGGGCTTCATGAAGTTGTTTCAACCTCCCTTCGTCCAGAAATACCGGAACCGGATTATCAACGTCCATCCTACGCTTTTACCGGCGTTTCCCGGCACTCATCCTGTTGCGGATACATTGGCATACGGTGTGAAAATCGCGGGTGTCACTGTGCATTTCGTTGATGAGGATGTAGATACAGGTCCCATCATTGCGCAGTCGGCTGTTCCCGTTTTGGATACGGACGACGAAGAAAGTTTACACGACCGAATTCAGGTTGAAGAGCATAAACTCTATCCCGAAGTTATTAAATGGTACGCCCAAGGTAGATTAAAAATTGAGGGACGAAAGGTAATAATACAGTAATCATCGGCAGTCAGTCATCAGTAGAACGTGTAGTGGTTCCGAATCTTCTATCTACCATAACGTTACTGGGCTGACCGCTGAAAGCCGATTGCTGAAAGCCATAAAAAAATGTTAGCAATTTCAACAATGTGGAACGCCTTGAAACAGCAAGACGGTGCTGCCCTGTTCGATGAGCTCAAAAACCTCGGTTTTGAAACGCTCGAACTCAGTAGACATCTCACACCCGATCAGGTAGAGCAACTCAAGCCGTATCTCCGCGAAAACCCGCCGTGTTCGATCCACAACTTTTGCCCTATCCTCCCCGGAACGTCGCAAGCAACGGCAGAACAGGACAAGATTTTGCTTTCGAGCCTCAATGCGGATGAACGGAAGGAGGCTGTCCGTCGTACCATCCAAACAATGGAACTTGCTGTTGAATTGGAAGTGCCGATCGTAGTCGTCCACCTCGGTGAAGTCGATACCTACGACAGATCCTATTTGATGCGAGACCTATACGATTATGGTGAGCGCGAATTTGAAGCCTTCGATCAAAAAGTGACCGAAGCCACTGAATGGCGGAAGCGTAAAGAGACAAAACATCAAGACGCAGTGTTACGGAGTCTTGATGAACTCAACGAGTGTGCGCTGAAAATGGAACTCTGTATCGCTATTGAAAATCGTCCGCGCTACTACCAAATCCCGAATTTCGACGAGGTTGGACTGTTCTTCGAGAAGTTCTACGGCAGTCCGATGCGTTATTGGCACGATGTCGGGCATGCGGCACTGCAGGAAAAACTTGGTGTGTGCTGGGCAGATAAATGGCTGGAGCAGTATGCGGAACACCTCATCGGCGTAAATCTACACGATCTGAAAGGGCTTGAGGCGTATCATTCACCGGGGACCGGGGACCTGGAGTGGGACGAACTTTTTGAGAAGCTGCCATCGGATGTTTTGAAGGTATTAGAAATTCGTCCGTGCGAAGCGGAACCGGTGGTAGCGGCGCGAGAATTATGCGAATCCTTTTTTTATGAACTCATATTGAGTAAAACATAAGTATGTGGTAAAATAGTAGAATCAGCG
>CAZGAW010000003.1:0-43229 GCA_964523645.1 uncultured bacterium
GCGCCAACGATTGCGATAATTTTCCATTTTCCTCTCATGGAGATTTCCTCCTGACGTAAAATAATATGCTCTTCCGCGCCCCTTCATTCACCCGAAAGCGTTCACTGTTTAAGTTAGTCAAATCCACCAGAGAAAAGTTCGGATTTCTGTTGCATTTGACTTTTACAAATTCGGCATATCAACGGCACTGTCTCGACGTTCGTGCATGTTCTTTTCCATCGCTTCAGGGTAGCGGTCGGGTAGATGCGAAACTTCGTTGAGTTTCTGAAGTGCGCTGCCTTCAAGTCGCCATCCGGCGGCACCGAGATTATCACGTAGATGTCCGACATGCCTTGCCCCAACAATCACTGAAGTCATCGCTCGCTGTTCAAGCACCCAACGGAGTGCCACTTGCGCTGGACTGCGTCCCAACACATCGGAAACATCAAGAAGCGTCTGCAACGTTTCATCGGCATTGTCTGCGAAATAGCGTTCCGGGTATGCCCATCCCTCAGCAGAGCGCGTTCCGCCCTGTGTACGTTCACCCGGCCTATATTTTCCAGAGAGAAATCCACCGGCTAACGGACTCCAGACAACAACACCTAACCCTTTAAGTTCGCAGAGCGGGACGATTTCCTGCTCTATATCACGCACAACGAGGCTATATTGCGGTTGATAGCAGGCAAAGCGGGCCCAATTGTTTGTATCACTGAGCCATAATGCCTCGGATAACAACCATGTTTGGTAGTTGCTGCACGCCGTATAGCGGACTTTCCCCTGTCGAACGAGATCGTCCAAGGCGCGAAGCATCTCCTCTAACGGGGTTTGCAAATCAACGTGGTGGATATAATAGATGTCCACATAATCCATCTGAAGGCGTTTGAGACTATCGTCAATTGCCTGCATGATATGTACGCGGGACATCCCCGAATCGTTGGGACCGATGCCCATCGGGTTGAAAAACTTCGTTGCGACGACAGCGTCGCGCCGTCTGCCCTTGAGTGCCTTGCCGAGAAGTACTTCGGATTCGCCTTCGGCATAAGAATTTGCGGTATCAAAAAAATTGACCCCGGCATCCAAAGCGAGATCCACCATTCGGTTTGTCTCTGCCTCATCAGCACCGTGTCCAAAGGTCATCGTTCCTAAACAGATTTCGGATACTTTGAGTCCGCTTCTTCCAAGTCTCCTATATTCCACGTTTTTCCTCCGTTTTATGAGCTGCTACTAAACACGGACGGTCTCACCTTCTGAACGGAGTCCCGCCTCATAGACCTTCATTACTTCCAATGCAAACTCAAGCGATCCTTGCGCTGCCGATTTGCCTTCCAGAATACAATCACAGAAATATCGCATCTCTTGGTAGAAACCCTGTATGAAAAGCCCTTTGTTTTCGAGTGTCCCAAGGCTGTTTTGGGGTTCCCAGACGATGGCACCACTATCGAAACCTTCAGGGACATAACTGGTGCTGCCGCTATAATTGAGGGACACGCCGCGCTGGAGTACAACACGCGTGCTGTTCCGAATTTCGGCGTGACATCCATCGCCAAAGAAGTGATAGAGTTCCGAGGGTTGCCCGTGCCTCGCGCCATCTGCCAGATGAAAGTTACCGAGTGCACCGCTTTCGTATTCCAAGATACACGCGCCACCGCCACGCTGTCCGCGTCGGACAGTCACAGCGGAGACCTTTCCACCGACTGCGACGAGCAACGACAGCGGATGACACCCGTTTTGGAGCCAATTCGTATGCTCCCTCTCCCGTAACACACGTTTTCCCTCACTCGGCATCTGCATCGGATAGGCGGCTAAAATGCTGCGTAAGGGACCGTATTCATCCGTCGCAAAGATTTCGATAATCTTCTGTGTCGCCGGCATGAACGCCTTTTTGAACCCGACAACGACGACACGATCCTTCCGGTGCCGGATCATCTCTGAGACCTCGGCAGCGAACATTCCGGGCGGTTTCTCCATCCAGACATGCATCCCTGCGTCCAACGCTTCACAGGTTAATTCAGGGTGAAGACGCGGCGGTGCACAGAGGAAGACGGCATCCAATTCCTCGTTACGAAACATTTCCGCCATGCTCGGATAACACGCTTTAACGCCGTATTGCTCAGCAGTGATTCGGGCGCGATCCATATTAAGGTCGCAGAACGCCTTTAGCCGGACCGGCAGAAATGTCATCGTCGGTAAAACGTTCCGATAGCCGTGTGAACCGACACCGACGACTGCAACATTCAACCGTTTTTCAAATTCTCTCTGATAACTCATATTTTTATTTTACCTTGCGGTTCGGTCAGATGAACTGAAGCATTGATGTGCCTTCCCGTAGACCTAGGGGAAATGCCCAAGCAAAAACCTTTCCACTTCGTTACAAGCTACGCACTTGGAATTAATTTCGTCTAATCCTTTAATTTAACGTGAGTTCAACATAACATGTAGACTGAAATCCTACACTCTCACACGGGCAGTATTGGCTCGTTGGGTTTCGCTAAGTCTATTTTCCATGAATGTGTCATTGAAAAGCAGGATTACCCGAGTAGGCTGGCGGGGACTTGGTCATTCACCGCTCTACCCAACCTACAAGACACTTCAATTTTTATAACCGAACTCACGTTAATTTATCTTGCGGTTAAGGCACGACAGTTAAGGAAGCACATCGTCGAGGAACGCATCCATGTCGTCTTTCATCTTCCGCAATTCCGCTTGGTCGATGTACATCATGTGTCCTGCCTGATAGTAAGCCATCGTGATGTTGTCCTGCAAGGATTCATCGAGTCCGAGGTGGCTGAAGGTATACTCCGATGCCAGAAAGGGTGTCGCCAAATCGTAATAGCCGTTCGCAACAAAGACCTTCAAAGCAGGATTCATCGTCATTGCGGCGCGCAGTGTATCGGCGACGTTGACGTATTCGTTCTGATGGTCGCTGTAGTCCCACGGATGCACACGTCGGCTCAATATCTCATAGGGTAGGTCAGATTCAAATTCCAGTTCGACGCGGACGTAATTGTTAAGAGCGGCGGTATACGCGCCTTGCACGACTGCTGAGCTGGGGTCGTATTCATACGTCTCTCCTGCTGAATCGCGGTCGATGCCTTTGTATCGGCTATCAAAACGTCCTACCGTGCGACCTTCATCTCGGAGGAGTTCCTTGCAAAACCGCGCAATATTAATCCGTAAGTCTGTCCGCTCAATGTATTCCGGTGTCAGTCCGGTATACTTTGCGAGTTGTTGAACGATATTCGCGCGTTGGTCTGCGGTTATGCCGCTTCCCTGCATCATGGCGACAGTGTAATCGCCCGTGGCGAACGCTCTTACTTCGTCCATGAACATTTCAAATTCGGTATCAATTCCTTCTAACCTGTCGTGATACCGCGCCGTCGCTGCATAGGTGGGTAGATAGAGGATATAGGGCAGATCGTTGCCGGGTGCGAACCGAATCGTCTGAAAGTTAAGCACGACGGAAACGAGCATGATGGCGTTAAGGTAAGCACCGTGCCGCCCCTGAAGGTACCCTGCAAGTCCACTCGCCCGCGTCGTTCCATAGCTTTCGCCTATCAGGAGTTTGGGGGATCCCCAACGTTTGTAACGCCCCAAATAGAGGAGAATGAAATCGCCTACGGATTCAATATCTCTTTTGAATCCGTGGAATTGCTTCGCTTCTTCTCCGGGAACGGCTCTACTGAACCCGGTACTGACGGGATCAATGAAAACGAGATCAGTTTTGTCTAAAATAGAACATTCGTTATTGGTGAGTTGATACGGGGGTTGGGGCAATTCGCCGTCTTCATCGGGTTTGACGCACCGGGGGCCGAGGACTCCTAAATGCAACCACACGGACGAAGATCCGGGGCCGCCGTTGAATGAGAACGTAATCGGACGCTCGGAAACGTCCTCTACATCGTCGCGCGTGTAGGCAATAAAAAAAACAGCGGCTTTCGGTTTTTCGCCCTCCTTGTCGATTTCCTCTTTCAGCACAAGCGTCCCCGCTGTGGCGGTGTAGCGAATTTCTTCGCCATTAATCGTGGCGGTGTGGTGTGTAACCGAGAGCTGATCTTCCGGTGTCGGTAGCGTTTTTTCTTCATCTTTCGTCTCTTCAGACGCTTTTTTCTCTTCTTGACTCATATCGGATTTTCCTTTCTACTTTTTGTTTGGTAAGACTTGGGCATATCGCCCTATGAACGCATTATAGCACATTTTGTAGAAACGGGTGTGAGAAAAAAGTAGTTGTCAGTTATTAGAAAGCGTCGGGATTCGGGGTCCCCTTCTATAGGAATGGCGATCAGCGGTCAAAAGGCGAGTTTTTTGATAGGGGTGTTTCTGCAAGGAAACCTCGCCAGCGAAGGTAGAACATTTTTCTTATGAAGGTTGTAAAGAATTGTCGTGTTGTAAGTGGGTTTTTGTAGAAGGAGTTTCTAACCCCGACTTTTTTCTTAGACTCTACTGCAATTCACGGAGGCTTCACGGAGGAATTTTTCGTGTCAGGTGGTACGTGGGTTTGTGAGATTGAAAATTCACTTTCTCCGTGAAAATACAAAATGATAAATTATATTTCACGAAATATCTTATCCAAACCATACCGATTTTCTCTCCAATTATTACTTCAAGCAACCCGTAGGAGGGAATTTGGATTCTCGACGTTTGACATATAAAGTTTCAGAGTAACTTGCAACTACCTTTCAATGAAAATCGCATAAAACATAGTATTTACATGGGTTTAATGTAGGGATTTTTTCCAGCGTTTTAGGAACTATAGATATAAACATGCCGCCCTTACAGGGCTTGATTACTTTTGCCCATACGCTGCTATAAACATACCGTCCTTACAGGACTAAACACCCAAGATTTATATCTCATTGCTGACTTGATACACAGGATACTTTGACATCAGGGTGCTTCGCTTAGCGTTAGAAATGCGCCCATTTTTTCTAAAATTGACACCTATGGTGGGGTTAGAAACTGCCTCTACCAGGACCGGAAAGATATTCAAGCGTTTAAGAGGAACGCAAAAATTTGACATAATCTTAAAATATGCTAAACTCTACATAAAGGAGACACACAATGCAAAAACCGATTCGCTTAGGACTGATTGGCTGTGGTGGGATTGTGCAAATTACGCATGCCCGCGCCTATCGTGCGCTCACAGATACCGTTCAGGTAACCGCCCTTGCAGATGTCGTCCCGGAAAATCTGCAAAAGGTGGGTGATCTGTTCGATGTGCCTATAGAAAACCGATACACAGATTACCGCGAGATGCTGGAACATGCTGCGCTTGATGTCGTGACGATTGCGACACCACATTCACTTCACGCCGAACAGGTTATCGAAGCGGCAAACGCAGGCATCGCTATTATCTCCGAAAAACCGATGGCAACAACACTGGCAGAAGCGGACACAATCATGGAAGCAGTTCGCCGTAAGGGTGTGCCTTATACAGTGGTGCATAACTATATCTTCACGGCGGGGATGCGAGCTGCGATGACGGAACTGGATGCCCTGGGGGACTCCCATTTCGGACGAAGCACAGGGATGGGATTGAAACCTGCGGACTTCTCGGCGGATCACCCGACACCGGCGTTTGCGTGGCGCGCCAGCAAAGCGAAAGGGGGCGGCTGTATTATTGATACGAGTTACCATGAAATCTACGCCGTCTGTACACTGATGCGATCCCCGGTGCGTTATGTTGAGGGACGGGTGCAAACGCTACGACTCGACATTGACGTTGACGACATCGCTATGCTGCTGTGTGAACATGAAAATGGAGCGGTCACTACTGTTTCAGGCGCGTGGTGCGTGCCCGGCACGGATTCTGGTTGGTGTGAGATGCATGCTGAAAACGGTTCCCTAAGGGTCAATCATCGTCATAACGTGGCGGATGCGCTACGCCGTTTCACGAGAGCAGACGGATGGAAACAGTTGGAACTCCCCGAATTTAACGAAGCGGCGCAGCAGGATGCGAGTGGGCATGCCCGATATTTCAAGGAGACCTTCAACGCGCTTGCAGCGGAGACAACACTACCTGTACCTGCAGAGAAGGCGTATCACAACCTCGCGATTATTGAAGCGGCACGTAAAGCGACAACGGAACGCCGTGCGATTGAAATACAGTCGCCGTAGAGATACTTGACTCTTTCAAAAGGAGTGGAGATGAAAAAAAGTTTGCTATGTCACGTTTTGCTCGTTTTGATTTTAGGATTCAGCTTAAACGTCCCGATGTACGGCTTCGCACAGCAGAACACAATAATCCTTGCCGCTAAATCGGATGCAGAATTTGATGCCGAAGAGGATGTGAATGCGACATTGTGGCTTGCTGCCGGGGGAATCTTAGGAGTGGTGGGGAATCTTCCGCTCGGTGCTGTTGCTATAGGTGGGGCATATCTCTATCAGCCTATTCCGCCTGTTGAGCGACTTCTCGGCAAACCAGCGGACTATGTTAGTATTTATACGGATGCCTACAAAGCGCGAGTGCGAAGGCTACAACTGGAAGCTGCTGGGAAAGGAGCGCTCGGCGGATCGGCGGCGTTCTGTTTATTAGGAATGGTGCTTAATATAAAGCCGTGGGCAGACTGGGTTTTCTGGTAGCACAGCGGGGCAGGCACAAGACCTGCCCCTACAGGTGTTGCAGATACTATCCACGCAAGAGGTGTCGCAAAGCGTTTGCGATGATCTCCTCTTCCCCCACATTGAGCGTGTAGGCATTAATCACAACGGTTTCTTTACCGTGTGTATTCACCTTAATGCGCGGCGTGCCTGCATCTAATTCCTGTGCGACCTGCGCAGCGTCCTTGCCACTCATTGCAGTATCAAATGTGACATGTAGGTTCGACAATGTATGACTTTTCTCTTGGTAATGGACATCGCAGGATACACCATCGAGATTTTCAAGCCCCTGTGCGAGGGCAGCGTATCTTCCATCCTGTTCCTTTGACCGCTTTTCATGGTTCGTTGATAACCAGATGTCGATAGCCGTCACCAACCCGATAATCTCCTGACGGTCAACTTTCATACCGCGTCCAACGGGTTTCGGTCCAATGAATCCGTGCATCCGCACGACTTCAATGAGGTCCTTTCTGCCACAGACGAAACCTGTAGAATGGGGTGCATTGAAATACTTGCCACCGAAGCAGACGAGATCTGCAGACTGGGCGTTCCGTCGGAAGTAATCAAGCGGATAGATTTGAGAGGCGGCATCAGCAATAAGCGGTAGACCGTGTGCATGTGCAATCTCAATTGCTTCCGCTAACGGGACGGCGTTCCCTTGATTGGGTTGGATGAGATATGCGACTGCAGCGGTATTTTCGCCGATCGCATCGTTCAATGTTTCAGCGGTGCAGCCGTTTTCGTCACCTACAGATATGAGTTTACTCCCCGGAATCGTAAACGCCCGGTCATAACCGTAGTGTTGTATTTTCTGAAAAACGATTTCGTCCTTGAGTCCTATGGTATCTGGAAGTTGTGCACATTTATCAGGATCGTTCCCGGTCATAACAGCTGCCGATGCCAAGACGAGTGCGGTGTAACAGCCAGCCGTGACATAAGCGTCTTCAACTCCCAATCGTTCAGCGACGAATTGCCCTGATTTTTCGAGCAATTCTTCCATTTCGACGTAACTTTCATCCGCTTGGCGCATTGCGTCTCGGACAGTCGGAGAGGGTGTGGATCCGCCTCGGACGGTCTGGTTGCCGGTCGCATTAATGACGGGTCGTGCGCCGAGTTTTTTATAGACATTTCCCCAACCTGTATTCGCCATGAGAGAGCCTCCTTGCGTAGGGTTTCTCCATCACTCAAATGAGAAGCGTTAACGGTTTCGGACAAGGAATCTAAACGTAGTGTAACAGGAAACAGAGAATTCGTCAATAGATCTTTTAGGAATTACAGGATTGTCAATTCGTCTTCTTCGTCACTCTCCTCCAGTACCGTCGCCAATTCTGCAGCGACAGTGCCGAATGCTTCGGATTGCGGGGATTCCGGATGTCCAGCGACAATTGGCACGCCGATGTCGCCTGCAGTGCAGACCTCAGCATCAAGCGGAATCTGACCCAAGAACGCGACACCGAATCGCTCACTGGTATTTTTACCACCATCCGCCCTAAAGATTTCCGTCTTTTCGTTGCAGTGCGGACAGAGGAAGTAACTCATATTTTCAATGATGCCGAGGATAGGGACTCCAAGACGCTCAAACATAGCAACGCCGCGTCGAACATCGGCGAGCGCGACATCTTGAGGTGTCGTGACAATGAGTGCACCCGTGAGTGGCATTGCTTGTGTTAGAGAGAGCGCGACATCACCGGTACCCGGTGGGAGGTCAATGATGAGATAATCGAGTTCACCCCAGTCTACATCGCTGAGAAATTGGCGGATGGCACTGTGTAACATCGGTCCGCGCCAGATCATCGCCTGCTCTTCTGGGACCATGAACCCGATTGACATGAGTTTAATGCTATGACGGACGAGGGGCATCAATTTGCGCTCTGAGGTCGTTCGGGGTTGTTCTTGGATACCCATCATTGTTGGGATACTGGGACCGTAGGCATCTGCGTCCATCAAACCGACGGCTGCGCCGGCATTCGCCAAAGAGATTGCGAGATTCGTAGCAACGGTAGACTTCCCAACGCCCCCCTTTCCACTGGCAACGGCGATTTTATATTTGATATTCGGCAGTGTGATGTTTTGCTGTTGTTGTTGGGGTTGTTGTTGCGGCGGTGCCGGTCGTTGGGCTTGCTGTCCCGAAATCTGTGAGCCTGTGATGACCTTCAGGTCGGGATGCCCTTTCGTGGCGGCATCTGATGGGGCTTGTGGCTTTTTTTTCTCGCCTTTTTTCAGAAATCTCACGTTTGTTCTCCTATAGTTATGTGTATTGAATGTTCAGAAAGTGCGGGTTTCGATGTCAATAATAACGTACTACCTAATGAAATGTCAACATCTCTTTATGTGACGTTATGACACAAAATAGTTTAACATTTTTTCTGGCAATTTTGTATAATACGTATACCGTAGTAGATTTTAGAATTGCTTAGACGCTACAGCGGACGAGGCTCGGAGGGAAATCCGTAGAAATACCCTATCAAAAACACTTTGCCAGCGGTGGCGGCGGTTTTGCTTCTACTGAAATATTTTTTTGTAGGTTTTACCATAATTTGGAAACCAGAGAATTCCCGATTTTAATCAATTCGCATGTGATCCCGCGTACACAATATCACAAAGGAGTTTTTATGAACATTCTGATGTTACGTCATTCCGCAGGCTTTGAGCACACCTATCTACCGGATGCGGAAGTCGCCCTAAAACAGATTGGTGCAGCTAACGGCTGGAACGTCACTACAACGCACCGATGCGATCGGATTACTGCTGAAAACCTGGCAAACCAAGACATCGTTGCGTTCGCAACAACTGGCAATCTGCCGTTTGATGATGCCCAAAAAGAGGCATTATTAAGCTTCGTAAGGAACGGTAAAGCGTTTTTTGGCATCCATAACGCTACAGATACTTGCTACGACTGGCCCGAATACGGTGAGATGCTCGGTGGATATTTCGCTGGACACCCGTGGCACGAAGAGGTTAACGTGATTGTGGAAGATGGGGACCATCCAGCCACCCGTATGTTGGGCAGCAGTTTCAAAGTCGTCGATGAAATCTACACGTTCAAAGACTGGGATCGCTCCAAAACACGGGTGCTGATGCGCTTGGATAACGACTCCATCGATCTTTCTCGCGGTAACCGTGAGGACCACGACTACGCGCTCGGTTGGTGCCATACCTATGGAAAAGGACGCGTGATGTACACGGCACTCGGGCACCCGGATGCGCTTTGGAGCGAAAAATGGTTCCACGAACACATCATAGGATGCATCAGATGGGCAGGTGGATTGGAAGATTAGTACGTTTGTGGGCAGGCACAAGACCTGCCCCTACAAAGCAAGACGATTCAATTTTGGGTCAACTGGCTATAACGCCTGTGGCTCGCAAAAGGGTTTCCTGCACCAGCAATTCGTGTGATACCGGACGATCCAGTGGCTGCGTTCCTGCGATGGTCGCCAAAAATGCGTCGAGTTCAAGTTCATAGGTGCGTTGGCGACTTTCACCCTCTATCTCGACAATCTGTTCACCTTCCGAATATCCGTCCTTCGCTGCCTCCAAACAGAGGCGAATCTTCAACCCCGGTTCAAACGGTTCAACGATGATAGCACTTCCCGCGCTACCGTAGACTTCAAAACGTCGGGCAACGGGCCTCGGTTCCAAAGCGGAAATCGAGATAAACGCCATCGCTTTTTCAAATTCGTAGACAGTGAGGGTATTATCTTTGAAAGGTTCGAGCGAACCGCCGTCGTTTCGGAGGAAAGATGTCACCTTCTCTGGTCGTCCGAGAAGCCAAAGCACTTGGTCGAGTACATGTCCACCCAAATCGAAAAAGATACCGCCGATGTGTTGACTGATACGGGCGCGTGATTCGTGGGGGATATTGGTTGACATGTGGGCGCGCACTGAAAAAATATCACCTAAAAATCCAGATTTCACCCACGCCGCAACCTGCTTAAAGGCGGAGTGATACCGCAACATATACCCCATCTGTACGAGTAGCGATTTTTCTTGGGCGGTATTGATGACGCGCTGCCACTGTTCCCAGTTTTCACCAGCAGGTTTGTCGTACCAGACGTGTTTGCCAGCATTCACAATCTGCTCCGTCTGATCCAAACTTTCGGCGTTGTTACCCTCCGAAGCAACCGCAACGATCGTGTCGTCGTTCAGCATCTCTTCGGCACTTGAGAACCAGTGAACGTCAGCAAATGCGCCTTCGCCAGCTTGCAGTTTCTCGCGTTGTTCTGCGTCGGGTTCAAACACGCCTGCGACTTCAACATCGGGATTCACAAGCATTGCCTGCAATTTGCCGCGTGCGTGTCCGTGTTTTGTTCCGTATTGTGCCATCCGTATTTTCGCCATAACTCATCTCCAAAATCCGAAATTTGTAATGTAGTGCTGTATGGCTATTATACGAACCTGCGATCGGATGTCAAGGAAATATTTAGGGTATAAATATTTTGCTGAAAGGTGGTTGTGTGATCTTACTCGCGGCATCTGTTTTTTTTTCTGAATCTCGAATTACACAGATTACGCGGGTTACACGGATTTTAAGACCTCCTATTGTCAAATCACCGCTTCGATATCGCAGTTGAGATGTTTTGCTAAACATCGGAAGTGCCTCCTGATGCTTCCATTAGTTCTATCAGGTATCTCAACCGCTACGAGCCGGGACAGTGGCACCAGCCATTCCATGTGTTGTAATAACAACTACAAGATGTTAGGCTTTCAGTGTGATGAACCGCACATCCACAAGTGCGATAGGCATGTGCCATGCAGTTATTGAAAGCGTTCCGCGCGGTATCCCGTTTTTTCTTTGGTTCTTTGACTTTCTCTTTCGCTTCCTCAACAGCTTTTTGAGCATCATAAACGTCCGTCCAATTGGGTATCGTTGCTGGATCGTTGTCGGTTGCTGCGTCCTGATATGCTCTTCTGGCTGCCGCTAACTTCTGTTCATAATAACCTAACCAAGCCTCAGCGTCGTCTAATTCACGTTGGGCACTATCCAAAGTCTTCTTTTCTGATTGGCACGGGGAATGTCCAAATGCGTAAAACATTGGAAACATGAGCAAGGTGGCAAGAATGGTAAAACTAAAGATGTGAAAGCGTTTCATGATGTCTCCTTTCCATGAATGGATGTTGCTTAATGTGTGTGAGTGGGAGTTGGGCGACTGGGTTTTTCTTGAATCAATTTCTTCTTCTTTGTTTCCCAAACCTCTAACCTTTTCTCCCAAGCATCCAATTTCGCGAAATAAGCATCGTTACCTCCGCTACGCTTGATATCTTCAGAAGTAAAGGATACAAGGGTCTGAAGTTCTTGACTTAATTTTCTTCGTTCCGCGTAAAGTGCCTCGTATTTCGCATCCCAACTATTGAAAGCACGGTGCCATTCCAAATCTCGCCTGCTATCTGCGATGACTTCAGGCGGCACAGGATTGGAGTCGGAGGAGGTTTGTACCGGGTTCTCTGGCAATGACGTGTCAGTTGGAGACTTTGCTGTATCTGGTGTGTCTGCCTCCGATTGCGGGTGTGGTCCGGCATGTTCATGCCACACGCGTGCGTTCTCAGCGGCAATTTCTGCTGGTACTGAGCCTACAACAGTTTGGTTGTTTTTATCTTCTACGGTGGGGGGCACCTCGGAAGTATTAGCTGGTTGCTGAGTCGTAGCAGGTGCTTTTGGAAGGTTGTCTGCAAAGCGTTTGTTCCCATGCTCAAGGTATAGCGTCCAAGCGGCACCCAAACCGATTAAGAGAATGGCAATGAAAACGACTTTTTTCATCAATGTCCTCCTTGTTGTAGAAGTCTGAGACAAACAACATTCAGAAATGTCTCATGTTTCAAAACTACTATTAAATTAACCTAAGTTGCTACCTTTGTAGCACAATTGTAGCACAATCTAACAAATTGTGCGATAAAGCAGACTGGCAGAAAAATAACCCCCGACAGGCCTTATAAAATAATGAGCGTGAACACAACGACTTTAGCCTATAACCTCTACTACTGGAATATAAAATAGATAGAGAAAGTAGACAACGAAACTCATTACTAACATCCAAGGATTTGGCTTATACTTCTCACAGTTATAAAGTAAAGCAAAAACCGTGCCAATAAGTGAAACCGTTCATATCGTTGTCCTATATAACCTTGTCCTTCAAGGCAGTACGCGGGATGCGGGCTGTATGCGGTGTGATGGGACCGTTTAAAGTGGTTTTTTGTCAAGTGTTCCAAAATGGAACACTTTTGGGAGTAGTGTGGGTTGCGGAGTCTTTGAGAAAGCAGGTTTCAGTGTGTTATGTTCCAATATAAAACAATGTTCCATATTGGAACAACATTTTACGGTCGCAGGTTATGTTCCTCCATTTTCCGATAAAGTGTGTTTCTACCGATGCGCAACGCCCGTGCTGCCTCGGAGATATTACCGCCCGTCACTTTGAGGGCGTTGACGATGGTGATCCGTTCAACTTCCTTAAGCGTAAGAATATTGGTGGTATCCGTCGAGTCGCTTGTAGCGGTTTGTGAACCCTCTTGTATCAGATCCGGCGGGAGACTCTCTCGTTGCAGCACATCTGTCGTCTCACGCAAAACGCCACTTTCAATGGCATCTTTCAGTTCGCGCACGTTGCCGGGAAAGTCATGCTGTGTCAACACGTGTAAGGCATCAGGACAAAAGCCGCGAATGGATTTTTCGGCGGCTGCGGAAAATTTTTTCAGGAAATAATGTGCCAAGATAGCAATATCTTCGCGCCGTTCTCTCAGCGGCGGAATCCCGATGCAGAACGCCGCAAGTCGATAGTACAAGTCCTTACGGAAAGATCCGTCTCTGATAGCATTTTCTAAATCTTGATTCGTAGCAGCCAGTACACGGATGTCAACAGAGATCATCGTTGTGCCACCGATCCTCCGAAACTCCCGTTCTTGCAGGACACGCAGCAATCTCGTTTGCAAAATCGGCTGCATATCCCCAATTTCATCAAGAAAAAGTGTTCCGGCGTTCGCTTGTTCAAAATATCCGATCCGCCGCTCGGTTGCTCCGGTGAAAGCCCCACGTTCATGACCAAATAATTGGCTTTCAATCAATTCGGCTGGTATTGCAGCACAATTAACCGCAACGAAAGGGGCTGATTTTCGCGGGCTGTTATGGTGTATTGATTTTGCGACCAATTCTTTGCCGGTCCCGGTTTCACCTTGAATCAGGACGGTAATAGTTCCTGCCGCCGCCGTTTGTATTTGGGTGAACACCTGCTGCATTTTTTCGCTTTTGCCGATGATTTCACCAAAGGCATGGCTCGTCTCCAGTTTGGTATGTGACGCGATAATCTCCGCTTTCCTTCGCTGGATATGAACATCTTTTGACATATCAGGGTAACTAACAACTTTATAGTGTTCTGTAAAATTAACAGGACTTTGGACAACTTTTAGAAATAGTCGAATGAACGCTTAAATCTATAGTGACATCTAAAAACAATAGGACACGCCTTGAAAGACGGGCAAGGAAACCTTGCCCCTACGAACTGCCTTTTGTTATAGTAAAGTCCGAAAACATGTGGACAGTTGGTCAGTGAATGGGGAGACACTCAAACAAAATACCCCACTGCTGCTGGTGAGGATTGTGTCCTCGCCTCCCTGCAATCTCCAAAGTAATTGTGGACCTTACTATAAAGGAAAAGGTTCTACTTAATTGTGGGTTTTACTATAAACATACATCCAACGCTATCTTATATAGACAAACTTTTTAAGCCCTTTTCGTGCATAAAATGAAAAAAATGTCATAAATTATCGAAAAATTACGCAAAAAAGTAGCGTGTGTCTTAGGGCTATTTAGTTTTCCGTTTTTTCGTGTAGTTTTAGAACGCAACTCGGGGCCGCGTCCAGATCCATTAGGTTCTCGGTTTTCTATTCGTTTTGGATTTCCGGGTGTAGCATTTCTACAAGAAGACTGAATGTCTCTGAACTGCAGGGTCATTTAGTCTTCTCTTTTGTAGCGTCCAATTTTAGTTTGCGTCCTATAAACGCACAGACTAACAGTCTATGCTACAAGGATTCTCAGTATATAGGCAGCAGGGTGGATATTGAAAATGAGTTTCCAAACTATAAAACTAAATAGTCCTGCTCTGAACTGTATCAGGTATTGGTTTTTTCCCCCGTCAGTGTGTTACAATATTGGTTATATATGAGATGTTAGATTGGCGTTTCCGCCACTACACCATTATTTTACGCAGAGCTCATCACATTTATTCAAGAGGAAAATATGAACTTTGGTAAGCAGTTTTATGCTTTAGCTTTCTTGATGATACTGTCTATATCTTTACCAACTGTTGCTGAGGAGGAAACCGACGAAGTTATTAGAATGGAAGAGGTCGTAGTGACTGCCCAGAAGCGCGAGCAGCGGTCTATTGAGGTGCCGCTCTCGGTTTCAACGCTCCGAGGTGAAAGATTCGATACCATACGTTCATCGGGTATGGATATTCGCTTTTTGTCGAACCGTACACCGAGTTTTCAGATGGAGTCGTCGTTTGGACGCATTTTTCCGCGCTTTTATATTCGCGGGCTTGGCAATACAGACTTTGACCTCAACGCCTCACAGCCGGTTTCAGTCCTCTACGACGGGGTTGTGCTGGAGAATGCTTTGTTAAAAGGATTTCCTGCCTTTGATTTAGATCGGGTTGAGGTGCTGCGAGGACCACAGGGAACGCTGTTTGGACGCAATACGCCGGCAGGGATTGTAAAGTTTGAATCGGCGCGTCCCACGCAGACATTGGAAGGATACGGACAGTTAAGTTACGGACGGTTTAGCACCAGTAATTTTGAGGGAGCGGTGTCGGGGCCGATCGTTCCAGATGTGCTGTCTGCCCGGCTTTCACTCCTTACCCAGTGGCGGGATGACTGGGTAAATAACGAGCACACGGATGAAGAAGGTGCTTTAGGTGGGCATCGGGACTTGGCTGGACGTTTACAATTGTTGTGGACCCCCATGCCGGAACTGGAAGCATGGTTCAAGTTTCACGCTCGCGATCTTGATGGCACGGCGCGTCTGTTCCGCGCCAATATTTTGTCAAAGGGTGAAGCGGGTCTGGTGTCGGATTTTGCCCGCGCCCGAATCGCTCACGATGGACGCAACGAACAAACGCTGAGTACGCGTGGTTTGGCAGCTGAAGTGCGCTATGATATTGGGGATTTCCAACTAATTTCACTGACGGGTGCGGAGCAACTCACTAACTTCTCGCGGGGAGACATCGACGGCGGATACGGTGCTGTGTTCGGTCCACCGAGCGGTCCCGGTGAGATTCCCTTTCCTTCTGAAACGGCATCCGGCATTCCGACACTACGCCAATTCAGTCAAGAAGTTCGCTTAATGAGTCCAGCAGCGCAACGTCTCGTTTATCAGTTCGGCGTGTACTATTTTTATGAATTCGTAGAGATGGAGGATTTGAACTACGATACATTGGCGGGAGGTACCTTAGACGGCATCGCGCGTCAAGAGCAGGCAGCGACAGCACAAGCGGCATTTGCGGCGATGACTTTCCAATGCCTTGAGGATTTGGAACTGGGTGCTGGCTTGCGGCTCTCTCATGATGCGAAGGATTATACAGCGTGGCGAGAAACAGCACCGGCTGTCACGGGCGCAGGTCCACTCGCACCTATTCACCAAAATCCTAAAGATACGGTATGGAGCGGGGATCTGAGTCTGCGATATAGCGTCTCTCCTAACGTGCAGACGTATTTGCGAGCGGCGCGTGGGTTTCGCGCACCGAGCATTCAGGGACGCTTGTTGTTCGGGAACGAGGTTACGGTTGCTGATACAGAGACGATCCTCTCCGTTGAAGGGGGTACAAAGCTGCGCTTGTGGGAGCAAAAGTTGCACCTGAATATGGGGATGTTCCAATATTTTATGCAGGATCAGCAGCTCACTGCAGTCGGTGGAGAGACGAATTTCAATCGGTTGGTGAATGCTGATAGTACCATCGGGCGAGGTGTTGAGGCGGAATTGGCTTTCTTACCAATCACAGCACTGGAGATTTCAGCAGGTTTTAGCTACAACCAAACGCGCATCAACGATCCGAATTTGGCGATACAGGGCTGCGGTGCCCCGTGTACGGTGTTGGATCCGCGTGGTACTGCTGAGGGCACTTTCTCCATTGACGGCAACGGCCTTCCACAGGCACCGGGTTGGATTGCGGATGTATCCTTGCGCTATATGCTTGAACTTCCCGGAGGTACACGCCTGATTGCCGCCACAGACTGGGCATACCGCAGTCGAGTGCGGTTCTTTCTCTATGAATCAGTGGAATTCGCTGATGATTGGCTTTTGGAGGGCGGTGTCCGGCTTGCCTGCTTATTACCCAATCTCGACATAGAGATAGCACTGATAGGGCGTAATATCCTCAACGATACGTCTCCGACGGGTGGTATTGATTTCAACAATCTGACGGGTTATGTCAACGAACCCCGGTTTTGGAGCATGGAATTGGTGCGGCGTTTCTGAAGCAACATTTGACAAAAAAACATTGCCCCTTTAGAATAGATAAAAAAATAAAGGTAGGACACAGCATGAAAATTGCAATATGCAACGAAATGTTTGAAGATTGGAAAATCGAGGATGTTTTCACCTATACCGCAGATTTAGGTTATGAGGCGGTTGAAATCGCCCCGTTCACCTTAGCGGACTCGGTCTTGGATATCAACGAGACTGAACGGACACGTATCCGTAAGGCGGCAGAAAGTGCGAAGATAGAGATTGCTGGACTTCACTGGCTGCTCGTCTCGCCACCGGGACTGTATGTTAACCACCCAGAGGCGGAAATTCGTGAGGAAACGCGAGACTATTTCCTCGCATTGGTTAACCTATGTGCGGATTTAGGCGGTAAAGTGATGGTGATCGGTTCGCCACAACAACGGAACGTGATGGAGCCGCTCTCATTTGAAGAGGCATGGGAATATGCGCGTGCGACTTTCTCAGAAAGTGCGGCACTCGCAGGTGAAAGAGACGTGATGTTGTGTATGGAACCGTTATCGAGCGACCAGACGAACTTCATCACAAACCCTGACAAAGCGGCTGAGATGGTGAAGGCAGTTAACCACCCGAATTTCCAGATGATTCTGGATGTGTGTAGCACGGCGAAAGAGGGATTGGATATGCCGACACAGATCCGGAACCACGCATCGCTCGTCGCACATTTCCATTCTAATGACGATAACGGCTATCTGCCCGGCTCTGGTAGTGTAGATTACCCGCCTATCATCGAGGCACTGAAAGAGATTGACTACAAAGGCTATGTCTCAACGGAGGTTTTCGACTTCAATCCGGATCCGCAGACAATCGCGAAACGGAGCATTGAATTTATAAAGTCGGTGCTGTAGGAGAGAACGATGAATAACGTTATCCAAGAAGGCTATGAGGCATATTGCACGCTGAGAAACGAAATGGGACGCTGGCTGAAACAGAGCATGCTGCTCGATCCGCCAGGGCCCAACGATGGTGGTGAAGATGAAGCGAACTACGCGTTGGCATGGTTTCCACACTATTTAATCACGGGTGATGCGACCGTTCTACAGCACTTCGACACGCTGAAAACGGCACTGCAGGGTTGGGTGAAACGTGATTGCCTTCACGGCTATGAGCCGAAGGCGGAAGCGCATCACGGACCGGAACCGTTTCTGCTTTTCTTGCCGCGTTATATCGGTCTGAAGCCGGAGGATACAGAAGCAACCACACTTTTGACGGATGCCGCGGAACACATCGGGAATTGGGTGCCAGAGATCCCACCTTGGTATGATTACGATCGAGATACATTCATCGGGTACAACATCGGTAGCCGAGATGTGACGAACGAGGAAAAAGACGCTTATGAGATGGCGGAACACTTCCGATTTATTCATATTGCGATTGCGGCATATCGTGTGACAGGCGAAGCACGTTATCTGACGTGGGCGTTACGGTATGGAAGAAAGCGCGCCGAACGGCTCATTGCGGCACCCGACCCGATGCCGTTAATCTGGACGCTTGATGGAGAAGGGTTTGACGAAGCCACCGTTAACGAGAAGAATCTACAGCGACTCGTAGCAAGCACGCACCATATTCCTGGCGACCCACTTGCGGGTATTGAAGTCCTACTCGCTTCGGGTGCCATTTATGCGTTGGGTGATCTCTACCTGTTGTCTGGAGAAGAGGTTTTCAAAACAGCAGCAAAACGGATTGTAGCACCGTTAGTGACATCGTTGAGCGATCCTTTTAACGATCCAGCAGCGGCTGCGCTGAGTTATTATCGTTGGACTTTTGGGGATACTGGGTTCGATGCGGAAATCCGTGCAGGATTGGAAGATCTTCCTGCTGAACCGCCGGAACTGCTGGCATTGATTTTCCCGCAAGAAACACGTCGTCGGGAACCCGGGGTCGGCAAACGGTCAGATATGGCGTACTGGGGTGAATGGTCAGACGATGGGTCCGTGAAACCGATTCAGGAACCCTCAACTGCGACCTTAACGCTCGCCTATCAGGTTACAGGTGAGATTGCCTATGCAGTACGTGCCTTGCGAAGTGCTGCGACGCGTTTACAGATGGCGAGGCGTGTGCTGCGCGGTGGACGAGAACACGCGGACATGGGTGGTGCGGTGTGCTCAGTTGCAGCGGGACACGGACGGAATTGGGGACAAGGTGCCGTTACAGCATGCTATGGACCTCTGCTTCTCAGCACGCGTGAAGTTCAGAGCAAAGTTGCACAGCTTCTGGAGGTTCGACACGGGGACAAGCCCTATCATCCACCGACGCTTCTCTCTTTAGTTAGACCGATTGTCAATGAAGAAAAGCAGGCAGAGGCGGTTTTCTATAATGGCGGTGATGCGCCACTCACATTTTCATGGCGATTGCAAACCGACGAAGACGCTGCATGGCAGACGACAACACTGGGTGTAGGCGAATTCACAACCCAATCTGATGGTTATAGTAAATCTTCCAATTAACGATACACCCACGGGAAGGCGAGGTTAGAAACCTCGCCAGCGGTGGAAGGGCACTTGTACTTCTAAAGTGTGCACTTATTTTTAGAATTTACTATAAAGGAGATAGACATGTTAGGTAGAAAAAATCTTTCGCGCATTCAAATTGCTGTTTCTATTTTTATCTTAATTTTTGTATCGGCACCCCTCAGTTTTAGTGGAGAAATCCTTGACGACTTTGAAGATGGCGATACAGTCGGATGGGAACGTTCCCCTCAGAATCAAGATAGCAAGTCCTTCTGGGGTATAAAGAAAGGAGACACCTTCGTCACTTTCGATCCAAATGGAATCGCATGGAACGAGGCAATCTCCCAGTTCAATTTTACCGGCGAAGGGCTAAAAGTGGGTGATCCAACGAAATGGACGGACTATGACGTAGAGGTAGATTTGCGGCACACGGCGGTCGCCAACTTTCCAGGTGGCATTCGGGGGCGAGTTGACCTTGAGACAGGTTCACATTATGTTGTCTGGCTATATCCGGGATCAGCAAAGATGAATCTGTTTAGCAATCCAGGCTGGGACATCAATACGGGTTTAGTCAACCACGGTGAAGCCCCTTATAAGCCAGAGGTGGATAAATGGCACAAGGTCAAGTTGAGCTTTCAGGGGAACACCATCAAAGTTTTCTATGACGGTAAAGAGATGATTGAGGTAAAGGATAAGCTGTACAAAAGTGGAACGGTGGCACTGGGGAATCAAGATAAAGTTGTGCATTACGATAACGTCCGTATCACAGGTCCTGATATTCCAGACTTAAATGCGAGTCCTGTTGAACCCCAAGATAAACTGACGATAATATGGGGACAGATAAAGGCATCGCGTTAGAGGTTATTAATCTAATCCTGTGGCGTGCTCCGTTTTATTTTTGTTTGATGGTTGCCCACATTGTTGTTAGCAACAAGGCTTGCGGCTGAACAGGCAAGACCTGGGGGTCAAACCAATCTGGGTCACCATTGAACGCCCCGTGTGTAAGCCCTCCGGAAATTCGGCTACGGAAATTGTATACGAAGAGTTGACCATTCCTTCGATAAATGAGCTCGTCACCAAGCGGGGACCATGTGGGTTGTAGGCCATTTGGAATAAGGCTTTTTAAACCTTTTCCATCGCTATTCACAACATAGATGCCCTTTAGACTCCAATAAAAGACTATACGAGAGCCATCCGGAGACCAAGCTGGGGGTCCCCAGAGGATCCCTGGGGCATTCGGAATGAGTATTCTCTCTTTACCCGTTTGGAGATTGACAGCTTTCAGGAGATGTACTCCCGGACCTTTTGATACAAAGGCTATCTCGGAACCGTCGGGGGACCAAGCGGGACAACCCCCCAGAAACCCTGGCGAAGCCACACGTTCCTTTTTTTCACCTTCTATCGTGCTGATATAGATGCTCCAATCATCTGCACGCAAATAAGCGATCCGTTGCGCATCGGGAGACCAAGTAGGGCATTCCCTACGAGCGGAACTCTCAAACACCTTTCGGACCTTTTTTCCGTCTGCCTTCATTAGGTAGATGTCATGAAGTCCATCTCGGTTTGAGGTAAAAGCGATATGTTCACCCGTTGGAGACCAAACGGGTGCAAAATCTCTCGAAGCGTGCCAAGTTAAGTTCACCTGCTGACTTCCATCCGAATTCATTGTATAGATTTCCAAATTGTTATCACGATTAGAGATAAACGCAATCTTCGCCGTTGTTGGGGCTTCAGCAAAAACAGGACAAACACTGCAGTAAAACAGCGTGAAGCCAATGCAATACAAAAAGTAAAAATATAGACGTTTCATAATAAACTCCGACGACATTATAGTAAAGCCTACAATTATTTCGACATTACGGGCGAGGTTTATGTTTTTTAATTCAGTCGTCCCGTTTTCACAAAATTTTCTAATGGAAATCGATTTTTACATGGCTTAATTCCCAAAATTCTGAGCGATCAGCGTCAAATCCAGAATATTAACCGTACCATCGGCGTTCACATCTGCCTCCGGATCCGTCTGTCCAAAGCGAGATGCCACAAAGACGAGGTCTAAGATATTCACAAGGCCATCGGCGTTCACGTCATAAGGTACCTCGGTCGCGAGCAGATTTGAACTTACCAATTCAAAGACGATATCCTGATTCGTTTCAAACTTAACGGGACCGAGATTTGGTGCAAGCCATTGGTAGGAGGTGGAACGGCTCGTACCTAATGCAGCAGCGGTTCTTGTGCGCACTCGAATTTTCAAGCAGTTTTCAAATGTTCCTGCCGGCGTGATAACATCCTCAATAGCGATAACTTCGTTCACACTGGAAACCGTAACGGCACCTACTATATTGACTTCCGTTTCCGCTTGTGTCTCCCATACTTCTCCGAGTTGAAGCGTTGGTGGAAAAAATGTAGCGGGTGGTGAAAATTCCACTTGTGCCACACCGAAAACGTCTCCAAGTTCAGCGACGATTCTGTGGAGTTTCATACCTTCTTCTTCCACTTGCACATGGAAAGTGCTCGTATTGACGGAGCTTGTGCCAAGCACTTCTGATGTGATTTCAAGGATACGCACCTGTTCCCCATTGAAACGTTCATCGGTCGCCTTAATTGTGTAAGTGTTGCGTTCAGCACCGGCCTCGCTCTCCAAGACCCATGTATTCCCGATATCAGCGGGATAATAATTCTGAGCGTCCGTTATGTTAGCGAAGACACAGAGCAGTACGATCAGCGGTATGGTGTTTCTAAGCATTTGATTCCCCTTTGCTAAAGTTGGTGCGCTTAAATAGTTTAAAGTTTGGACGATTTATAGGAGTTGTATGCGGAAAAAACGCCTTGATGAAAACACCAAGGCGTTTGTGTGAATTGTTACGATCTGCGCTACCCTTTATCGTGGCGATGGAAATCTACTTTCCATTTTTAATTCCCAAAATTCTGAGCGATCAGCGTCAAATCCAGAATATTAACCGTGCCATCGGCGTTTACATCTGCCTCCGGGTCGGTTTGTCCAAAACGCGCTGCTACAAAAACGAGATCCAAAATATTAACCGCGCCATCGGCGTTCACGTCATAAGATACTTCAGTATCAAGCAGACTTGAGCTTACCAGCTCAAAAACGATTTCGTTTGTATCTTGGAATTTGACGGGACCCACACCAGGTGCAAGCCATAGGAACTCATGCTCACGTATAACGGTAAGTGCCGTGACGGCTTTTCGGTTCGTCTCGATCTTAACACAATCTTTGAATACGCCGACTGGGGTTTCAACGTCCTCAATTGCAACAACTTCTAAACTACTGGTAGTGGTCGCGGCTCCTACCAGTTTTAGTACTGTTTCCGTCACAATCTCCCACGCCTGTCCTAAGGGTAGCGCGGCGGGGAAATTCGTAACCGGTAGATCCCAAGTCGCCTCGGCGATGCCAAATGCCCCTCGGTCAAAGGCAACTTGATGGAGTAGAATCTCTCCATCTGCCGCAACGGTTACCCAGGAGTTGTCAAACGCGATTACGTCTGTTCCGACTGTCTCCTTGGTGAGCTTCAGAAGGATAAGCCCCTCACCTTCAACAGTTTCGGACACCTCAAAGCTATAGGTGCGTCGCTCCGTCCCGTCGGTACTCAAGAGAACCCACGTATTGCCGATCTCTGCCGGATAATAATTCTGTGCGACCGCTGTAAGCGCGAAACTACAGACAAAGCTTACCACCAAAAATGGTGTCAACCGAGAGAAAAATTTGGGAGTTTTCATAATTTAGATTCTCCTTTTTGAAAAAGATATAAATTTGTGTATAAAAGCCAATACTGTTTCTGCAAGACCTCTGTGAGAGCCGGTGCAAGTACCAGTGATTCATCGAAATTGGCATTCATTATATTAGAAGGTTCACGCCATGCGTTAGGCGAGATGTCCTCCTGTTCCGAAGCGTACCGATATCCAAACCACATTCCGATTGCTATCGCTAACGCAGCAATGATAACAACAACTAATACTATTTTCCAACTTACCATATTCTTTTTCCAAATTACACAATAATATCCAAATGTTATCAAATTGACTAAAGGTTTTCAAGAAAAATCTCATATTCGGACAATTCATTGCGAGATTTTCAAGGTTAATTGCCGAGATTCTGTGCAACAAGCACCAAATCCAAAATGTCAACTGTGCCATCACCGTTGACATCTGCGTCGGAATCGGATTCTCCGAAATGGGAAGCCACAAAAGTGAGGTCCAAGATATTCACAACGCCATCTGCTGTTAAGTCGTAAGGCACTGGTTCCGGCATAACCTCTTCCTGAGTAGTAGGTTCGGATATAACTTCTTCAGGCGGTGCTTCAGGTGTAATTTCTTCAGCAGGCGGTTCGGGTATAACCTCCGCTTCAGGAGTCGGTTCCGGCATAACTTCTTCCGCTGGCGGCGTTTCCGTTGGAACTTCTTCCGCTGTGGTATCGGGTTCTGTAGGCACGGTTAGCAGGTTGGAACTCACCAAGCCGAAAATCACGCCATCGCTGTTTTCGTACTGGACGGGACCTATACCTGGAGCAAACCATTGGTAGGTCGTAGAACCAATATTGAGGTTTAGGAATCCACCCTTGGCAGTGAGACGTAAGTCTAACTGGACTTTCGCGCAGTTCTGGAAAGTCCCGGCTGGCGTGACCACTTCCTCAAATCCAACAACTTCTAAATCAGTGGTGCTTTCTCCAGGTATTGTGATTCCGCCTACTAATTCCGCCTCTGCAGTCGCCACTATCTGCCATTTATCGCCGAGTTCCAATTGTAAAGGGAAAAAAGTAGCAGGTGTCGGAAAATCCGCAGTCAAAATGGCAACAGCATCTTCTAAGATAATTCTGTGGAGTTTAATAGCATCACTGTCAACAGTCAAAAAATAGTGATCTGTCTCAGACTCGCCAGTGCTGAGTTCCTCTGTGCTAATTTTCAAGAGGACTTGCGCTTCACCGTCAGTAGTTTCGGATTCTTCAAGACTATAGGTAGTCCGTTCTACACCATCAACGCTGTCTAAAACCCACATATTCCCGATGTCTGCCGGATAATAATTCTGTGCCGTTGCTGCCAACGCGAAAGAGTACGCGAAACCGAAGACCAGAATCGGTTTGAGCCAACGTAAGAAACCGTTTTTTTTCATACTTTAAAATTCTCCTTATGCCACTTTTCCCAAGCATAGATAGGAACAATTACAATGAATGCCTATTTTCGACGTAACCTATCCTGTTGACTTTTTCCAAACTTCGTGTGATAATAAGAGTATATTACTATATTTATTGCAATTTTGCAAGACGGAAAAAGAGCGCAGTGCTGATTCGACTGCGTGCCACTAAAATAAAGTAGCAAAAGGAGAGACATAGATGCGTTTAGAAGGACAGGTTGCGATTGTCACAGGGGGTGGCGGAGGTATTGGGAAAGCAACGTGTCTCGCGTTCGCCAAAGAAGGTGCGGATATTGTAATCCCTGAAGTGAATATAGCGAATGCGGAAGCGGCTTCAGCAGAAATAACTGCGCTCGGTAGAAAATGTCGCGTGATTGAAACGGATGTAGCGGATGGCGACTCTGTGCGTAAGATGGTTCAGGAAACACTCGACACATTCGGACGGATCGATATTTTAGTCAACAACGCTGGTATTTTTAGTTATACGCGTATCGATGCATGCACAGAAGCGGAATGGGATCGGATGATGGCTGTGAATCTCAAGGGCCCGTTCCTCTGCTCGCAAGCAGTCATGGAAACGATGAAAGCACAACGTTCCGGCCGGATCATCAATCTCGGTTCGTTGGCAGGACAGGTTGGCGGTTTAGTCGCCTCTGCCCCGTATTCCGCTTCAAAAGCGGGTGTTATGTGTCTCACGAAATCGTTGGCACGTGTACTGGGAGAGTACGGAATCACAGTGAACTCCATTGCGCCGGGTGTTGCGGCAACAGAGATGGCAAAAAATCATCCCGATATGACGGATCAAATTCCATTAGGGCGCGTTGCTGATGCTTCGGAGATCGCGAGTGCTATCCTCTTTCTTGCTTCGGAAGAGGGACGCTATGTGACCGGTGCGACACTTGATGTGAATGGCGGAATACGGATGGCTTAAATGGTTAAAGTCTTCAGTTATCGGTTCTCAGTTAAGAGGTTTCCTGTAACAATCTACGCTCACTTGCAATGCGCCAAAGAATGTATGAATTGTGAAACCTCTTGAACTGATTGCCTAACTGCTGATAATCATTAGGAATAAAAAGGAGAAAAGATATGGAGTATAGGACACTTGGACGCGCAGGCGTGAAAGTTTCGCCGCTCTGTCTCGGTACAATGATGTTCGGTGGACCGACGAACGAAAAGGATTCAATTCGGATTATTCATAAGGCACTGGACGCGGGCATTAATTTTATGGACACCGCGAATGTCTATAACGACGGTGAATCGGAACGAATCATCGGGAAAGCAGTCCGTGAGAATCGAGAGAAATGGGTTATCGCGACGAAGGTACACGGCTCAATGGGAGAGGATGTGAACGCAGCGGGTTCGCACCGATTTCATATCATGTCGGCAGTAGAAGCAAGCCTCAAGCGTCTTGACACAGATCACATCGATGTCTATTACTTGCATCGCTGGGACGCTTCAACCCGAATTCTGGAATCGTTACGGGCTTTGGACGATTGCGTGAGACAGGGGAAGGTGCGCTATATTGCCTGTTCCAATTACGAAGCTTGGCGTATCTGTGAAGCACTTTGGACGAGCGAAAAGTACGGACTGGAGGAATTTGTCTGCGTCCAACCGCTCTATAACATTGTGAATCGGGATCCTGAGGTAGAGTTGTTGCCGTTTTGTGAGAAGTATGGGGTCGGGGTTGTGCCGTATAGCCCGTTGGCGCGAGGTGTGCTGGCAGGAAAGTATTTGTCCGGTAAAAAGCCACCCGCGGGTTCCAGAGCAGCACGCCAAGACAGGCGGATTTTACAGACAGAACTTCGCGAGGAGAGTTACGAAGTGGCGCAACAACTGAAACCGTTGGCAGATGCACACGGCAAGACGTTAACGCAATTTTCATTGGCGTGGGTATTGGCAAATCCGACGATCACTTCTATGATTATCGGGCCGCGCACGATGGCGCAATTGGAGGATAACCTGGGATGTTTAGATTGCACGCTGACGGCAGCCGACGAGGCAGCTATCAACGCACTCGTTCCGCCCGGGGAACACACCGGCAAAGGGTATAACGATCCAGCGTACCCTGTGTTGGGGCGGTTGACACAGGGTTAAAGCGCGTAGATATGTAACTGTTAGTAGGACTTACGCAATTTTAGCGAACGGCGTGCCTATTTTTAACCCCCTAAATCCCCCTTATCAGGGGGACTTACGGAATTATATTATAGTAAATTCCACAATTACCTGTACACCAACGGAAAGGCGAGGTTGGGAAACCTCGCCAGCGAAGGTGACTGGTTTTATTTCAGAGACTTGAGTTTACCTCATACGGTCATTAACTTTCTTTACTTTAACAACGGTAAGACTCTGGAAAAGGCAAGGGTCCCCTCTTTGATTAAGAAGAAATTTCTTTTAGTCGTGTCAGAGAGTTTCTCACACCGTCGAAGCGAATATTTCTTAATCTCGTAAAGCTGATACCCTAAATCTGCAACGTAATTTTCTATCTCTTGGAACGTAGCACGATTCGTTTCACCGACATCTTTTAATTCTGCCATTAGGAGCGGCGCGTGCGTTTTTAAGCAGTGCTCACCACCGCGTAATACCTCTAATTGATACCCCTCTACATCAATTTTGATGAAATCCGGGACCGGTAGTTCGCCGATGAGATTGTCAATTGTGTCAAGCGTTACGCGTTCCGATGCGGTTCGTCCGTTAGCATACTTTAAGGAAGCGGTACCTTCGGCAAGTCCTGCCTTAGTGTAATAGAGATCTCGCTGTTCTACACTGTCGCTAAGCCCTTTATTGACAACGGTGACATTCGCGAATTGATTCAGAGAGACATTCTCACTGAGATAGCCGCAGGTGCGTCGAGCAGGTTCAAATGCGACGACTGCGCCAGTCTCCTCAACTCGCGAGGCGAGGAGACACGTATAAAAGCCGATATTCGCCCCAATGTCCCAACAGACATCCCCCGGTTGAATGATCTTCAGGAGTTTGGTAACGACGTATCTCTCATCATGCGTACCGTAAAAATAGAGATATTGGTGCTCAGGATTCGCTAAGTTGGCTTTCAATCGGAACCCGTATTTACTATCAAAAACAGCAACAGGCTCCTCTGGTGTAATCAAGTCTCTCGTTAGGTTTAAGAGCAAACGTTTCCCGTCAGTAATTGGACACCATCGGAGGTAGCTGCGGACAAGATAGTTAAGCGGCAGGTTCATCCCCACATTTCAAGTCCCAACAACTTTTTGCCGAGTTCCGTCAGAGAGGCGGTTTCGCCTGACTCATGTTCCTTTTCTGTGCGTTCGCCGCTGAAACCCGCCATACGCTCTTTCCACGCGTTGATACGGCGTTGGCGCGCTTCCGGATTCGCTTCTCCTGTAGGGGACATCGTGATGTATTGTGCGACGCGTGGCGCATCCCCCGTATTGATGCCCGCACTATGCGGTAGCGCACTGTGCCAAATAACGAGATCACCCGCTTTGCCGGGAACTGGAATTGCGCCGAGTGCCACTAAATCCTGTTGTCTCGGATCAGCGTCCGGTGGAAGGTTTTTTATCCATTCATCAATTTTGTTGTGGAATCCAGGCACACATGTAAACGCGCCTTGATTGGCAGCGGTATCGGTAAGATACAGCACGCCTTGGACGTAGAACCGGAAAGGTATATTGTCCACAGATGCATCCCAGTGGAGTCCTAAGTTTGTGCGCTCAAATTTGTCAGGAACGTTGGGTGGACTCATACTGGCACGGTCAAAACTCACCCATAACTTCTCAGTTCCCCAAATCTCGGAGAAGGCTTGATGGACACGCGGGTATTGGCGAGTTGCCCATAGCGCCGGGTGCTGATAAATTTCTACCATGATGCCTTTACGAGGCGGATCGGGATACCAAGTGTCCGGGTTATCGGCATCCATCTCAAGGAAATCCCAGACAGCCTGCGCCGTATTCTGTATTAATTCTGGGGGTGCTGCATCGTGAATAACGACATAACCGTTCTCTTCCCAGAAAGCGCGATCTTCAGAACTCAAAACAGCCATTTTCGTCCTCCTATTGTATTGTACGGAAATCCATGGTCATGGGTTTAACATTCTACCCTAACCGACGTAAAAAAGCCGAGAGAAAAATAACTATCAATCCTAAAATTACAGTTAGGTTGAGCCACGGTGCTGGCTTCTTCTGAAATACATCAAAGACAGGATACGGGAATGTCAGAATAATTGCTAACGTAAATATCAGAAAGACGATGAAAAGTTTGGCACCCAAGACGAGGATGTAGAGCGAGTAATCCGATATAAACGTTCCAACGGCGGCAACGGAACGTGCTGCGCGAAAGAAGGTGATAAAATTATACAATCCCGATATGAGGACGGTTAAGAGTGCCGTCCAAACGATACCGCCGAAGCGTCGCAGTGCAGATGAGATTAAAGATCCCGACTCAGCGTGCCGATTGGCAATCGGGAGAAAAACAACACGAAAAAAGAAGAAGCCTCCTATCATCAGAACGACAGATCCGACATGTATCCATTGCATCAACGATTTCAGAAACATTTTTTTATAGTTATCGGTTCGGATTTTTCTCACGAAAAATCCTTTCAGTTATCAGTTATCGGTTAAGAGATGTTTCATAACAATTTACGTTTCCTGAGCGGATGCCAAGAAGTGTTGAATTGTTACAGGACTTACGCAACGGTCCTCTGACACAAACTCGACAGTTTGTGCTACAAAAGCGCATTGTGCGTAAGTCCTATTTAACTGACAACCGATAACCGATAACCGACAACCATTACACCACCGGCTTACCGCCAACAGGATTAAAACAGGGACGCGACTGCTTGCAAGCGTCTGGCGACACAAATTGGTCATCGGGTCCTACGACTTGCATGGTGCAATTGCACCAATAGTGTGAACCCGGATTGTTTTCAACGAGGTTCTGCAAGTTGCCGCCCGGGATGTAAATCGCCTTTGTCCGAAGGTACTGACATATCGGCTGATTAAAGATTGGAAGTGCTTTTCCTTGTAACATATCAATACTCCTTTAACTTGCAGCCATCATCGCAGCGCGGCTGACGAGATTCTGTGTTAAGGTTACCTTATATGCGTTGTCGTTCATGGGCTGCGCATCCTTGACAGCATCGGCACCAGCCTGCTGACTCACCGATTCATTGATCATCTTGCCGGTGAGCGCAGCTTCCGCCTCCTTAGAACGCCAAGGCGCAGGTGCGACGCCACCGAGAACGATACTTGCTGTCCTACAAGTCTTCCCGTCCATCTCAAAGACTCCAGCAACGCTTGCTAATGCGAAGTCAGGGGCACCTTTCTCGCGCGCCTTTAAATAGAAACTCTTCGTATTCGGCTGCGGTGCCGGGACGCTGACCTCAACGACAATTTCGTTGGGTTCAAGCACATTTTCCCGAAACGGATTTGCAGCCGGTAAGGTAAAGAATTCCTCAAGCGTCACGGTTTTCTCGCCTTCAGGTCCGACAATTTTGACTGAAGCTCCCAAGGCAATCAACGCGGGTGCGAGATCGGAAGGATGCACAATGTAGACCGGGTCGCCCCCAAGAATTGCATGATATTTGCTCAAGCCATCAACCGCATAGCAGATGTCTCCACCCTTTTTGAGACAGATGGTGGATTCATCTCGGTAGTACCAACACCGCGGGCGTTGACAGAGATTTCCGCCGAGTGTTCCGACGTTCCGAATCTGTGGCGTTGCGACCGAACCGGCGGCTTGTGCCAGAACGGTATAGTGATGCTGAATTGTCGGATGCATAGAGATGTCAGCGACAGTGGCTAATGCCCCGATTTTTAAGCCTGAGGCATCGGCTTCAATGCTATCCATTCCGGGTAACGTCTTGAGATTAACGAGCGTCTTGGGGGTTTCGATGTACTCTTTGAGTTCTGCGAGCAGATCCGTGCCGCCGGCGATAAGCATGACTTCACCCCATCCGCTTTCACTCAGGAGTGAGGTGACCTGCTCCAGACTGGTAGCGTTAACGTAACTGAATTTTTCCATGGCTTACCTCCTTATGCCTTATTCTCGGCGAGTGCGTCAAGGATCTTATCGGGGGTTATGGGTAACGACCGAATCCGAACGCCAATCGCATTGTAAACGGCATTCGCAATAGCCCCAGGTGTCGGAATACAGGGCGGTTCACCGACCCCGGTAACTTTGCGGTGCGTATCAAAAACAATGGATTGAATTTCAGGGATCTCCAAAGTTCCAGGCACCTTATAGTCCTCAAGGTTGGCATTGAGCATTCGACCGGTTTCTGGGTCCATGAACCGTTCTTCGAGTATTGCTTGACCCAACCCCATGATAACGCCGCCATTAATCTGGCTTTCCGTTGTCAACCTGTTAATCGCTAATCCGCAATCTTGAACAGCGACAATTTTGATAATCCGGAGAGCCCCGGTCTCGGTATCAATTTCAACTTCGGCGAACTGCGTGCCTGCGGCACCGTTTTGGCGGAGTTCTTCGTCCCAAGTTCCGCCTTCGCTAATACTCTCCATACCGAGCTGCCCGGTTGCCTGTTTCCACGTAATGGTCTTCGTCCTATCAGAAACGACATAGATAGTGCCAACACCAACCCGAAGATCCCCAACTGGTGCTTCAAGCAGGGGTGCGACACGTTCAAATAATTTCTGTTTCGCTGCCGCTGCTGCGGTTTTGATGACCGGTGCCACTGACGGTGTTGTTTGGCTTCCCCCGCTACCACCGGAAGGCAATCCTGGTTCACTATCGCCAACCCTTACATGGATATCGGTAGTTTCAAGACCGAATTCTTCAGCGACGATCATCGCAATAACTGTGCGGACACCGGTTCCAATATCTTGTGTGCCTGTGACGGCTTCAACAGTGCCGTCTGCATTGATAGTGACCCTCGCTTCTGTGCCGCGACCGCCACCGCCGCCCCATTGTCCGCTCCCAAGTCCTATACCGCGTTTTTTCACGCCTGTGCCGGAACCTGGTACGCTGTTACGACGGTGCCAGCCTATCTCTTGTGCCCCGAGCGTGTATTGTGCCTGACGGACTTCATTTGGATCATTGATACGACGAAACTCTATCGGGTCCATACCGAGTTTCTCGGCAAGTTCGTCCATCAGCGAGTCCATTGCGAATGCACCCTGCGGGTGTCCAGGGGCACGCATTGCGCGTTGATTGCCTGCGTTGACAGCCACATTGACCCGTTCTGCTCGACTATTTGGCACGTGATAGACGTAAGGTCCTGTGAAACCTGCTCCACTGGAGATTCCGCCTGTACCGTAGCCTTTCATATCGTAAGCGATCAGCCGTCCGTCGCGTGTTGCGCCCGCTCGAACTGTTTGTGTCATTGAGGGTCTATTGCCAGCAACGAGATGCTCGGCTTTCCGGGTCAGCATTAACTTTACGGCTTTCCCAGTGATTCGTGACAATTCAGCGGCAGTACGTCCTTCTATGCCGGGTCCGAATTTGCTTCCAAATCCGCCGCCCATGTGCTCGGTAATCACCCGCACCTGGTTTGCAGGTAATTCAAAGCGCTGTGCAAAATCGTTGCGAACGCCAAAAACGCCCTGTGTAGATGCCCAAACGGTCAGATTTTGTTCATCTTCCCATTTTGCGACGTGCCCGTGTGTCTCCAAGCAAACGTGCGTCTGAACAGGAGCGTGATAGGTAGCCTCGACCTCAACAGCGGCTTCAGCAAATCCAGCATTGATGTCGCCGTCTTCCCGAACATTCGGTTCGCTCTGATTGCCCGCCCAATCCTCTCGAATTTCGGGTGCGCCGTCCGCCATCGCCTCGGCTTCCGTGACGACGTGCGGTAATTCCTCTAAGTCAACACGAATGAGCCGGAGTGCGTCCTTAGCAATATCATCCGTTTCAGCGGCAACAGCAGCGATTTCCTGTCCTTGGTAACGGAGTTTATTGCCAACTTCAATGAGCGGAATAACCGCCTTGACACCGGGTAACGCCTCTGCCTCACTCAAGTCAATGCCCATGACGGTTGCGTGTGGAACTTCAGAGCGCAAGATGCGTCCGTAAAGCATTCCCGGTTCATTAATATCAAAAGTATACTTCGCTTTTCCAGTGACTTTATCCTTACCGGACAAACGGGTTACCCGTTTACCGATGAGGCGAGATTCACTTGCTTCTCCCCATGATGCCATGCGTTTTCCTCCTATAGCCTACTGCTCCATTGGAGCGGCAAACGCTTGCGCCTCGCAAGTTAAGCCTTGCTTTCAAATCACATTTTCTTTGATGCGGTTTTGACGGCATCAAAGATGAATGGATAGGTTCCACAGCGACAGGTGTTACCGGATAAGCCGACTTTAATTTCTTCGAGCGTCGGTTGTGCGTTTTCGTTCAACAGTGCTGCGGATGAGACGATGAAACCGGGTGTGCAGAATCCGCACATCAGCGCGTCGTGTTGGATGAATGCTTCCTGAACCGGGTGCAAATCGTCGCCGTCTGCTAACCCCTCAACGGTTGTTATCTGCTTGCCTTGCGCGTCAATTGCGAGCATCATGCAAGCGTAGACCGGCTTTCCATCTACCATGACAGTGCAGCCGCCACACTCACCCCGATCGCAAATTAGTTTAGCACCCGTCAAATCGACGTTGTTCCCGCTTGTATCAATTCCATCGCGTAAAACGGTTAAAAGCGTTGTTCGGGCTTCAACCTCGACCTGATATGATTGACCATTGATATTAAGTTGGATTGTCGCGTTCGCAATCGCGTCCCCTGTTTGCGCATCAGCAGCGTTCTCACTGCCGATTAAGACGCTCGGTGCGACAGTTGCAGCAACGGTACCAGTACCTACGCCTTTCAAGAAGTTCCGACGCGAGATGTTCGTTCCCTGTTTTTTCTCTTTTTCGGGCATGCGGTACCTCCTTTATAATGTGAGTTCAAATTAACGTTATGTTCATCGCGTTGATAGAAAATTCGTTATCTCTCAATCCCTCTCAATATAACATATTTCATATTTTTTCTCAAGAAAAAAACAATAGAAACTCGCCTATCATAGACATGAAAAATTGATTGGCAATTTTTCTCAGAATCGGGTATCATATTAATGCCTCAATGCACTTATAAAAATTAATTCGCGAGCACAATATTACAAGGTAGCATTTCGCCTACCAGATAAAAAAAAAGGAGCTATCATGGCTGAAAACACGTTTGAAATTAGTGACGATACGTTTGAAGGAATGGTGCTTAAATCAGACACACCCGTTGTTGTCGACTTTTGGGCAGAATGGTGCGGTCCCTGCAAAATGATTGCACCGATCTTGGAGGAACTCGCCGGTGAGAATTCTGAAACCTTCAAAGTTGGAAAAGTAAACGTCGATGATAACCGTCAGACGGCGATGCAGTACGGTGTTCGGAGTATCCCAACGCTGCTCGTGTTTAAAGATGGCGAGGTTGTACCGAATGGACAGATTGTCGGTGCGATGCCCAAAGATGCACTCAAGAAGAAAATTTTAGATGCCCTATAAGCCGTCTCTTTCGTAATCACACCCTTGGAGAATGGAAGATTGTAGTAACTAAAAATTCTCTCTTCCATTCTTCCATCAGTCCTACCCTTCTATCCCTCTAAGGTTTGCTATGTTCTGGCAACTCGTCTACAACCTGTTTGCTGTTCCCATCATGTTTGTCGGTTTTTACAGTGCCGGGTGCTGCAATCCAAAGATTCAGGAAGGGGTTAAAGGACGAAAACGCGTGTTTGCGGAACTCACAGACCAACTCCAGACCGCCCGACATCTGGAAAAGACAGCGTGGTTTCACTTTACCTCCGTCGGCGAATTTGAGCAAGCGAAACCGCTTATTGAAGCGATTTACACAGAAAACCGAATTGTTTTAACCTTCTTTTCCCCGTCCGTCGCACCAAACGCACGATCCTATCCGTACGCCGATGCCGCTGTTTACTTACCGCTGGATACACGGCGCAACGCACAACGTTTGATACGTCTCATTGAACCTACATTGATCGTTTTTTCTAAATTTGACATTTGGCCCAACCTCGTCTGGAAAGCCACCAAACACGGTATTCCAATTATCGTGATTGCGGGGACGCTGCACGCTGAATCGAAGCGGCTGTCGCGTTTCGCGAAGCCGTTTTTCCGGAGTGTGCATCGGCACATCCGAGTGCATTGCGCAATTTCAGAAGGAGATGCAGCACGTTTTCAAGAACTCTGTTCACCAGCACATGAAATCGTTGTTACCGGTGATACTCGCTATGAACAGGTGTATCGGCGGGCAGTCGCAGTTGAATCCGACACTGAATTTCTCCCCGGACAAGCGACTTTAGGGCGAAGCTCACAGGTTTCCCGTATTGCAACAAAACGTCCGATCCTCATCGCTGGCAGTACCTATACAGAGGACGAGAAGGTATTGTTACCCGGATACCAGCTGCTGCGCGAAAATACGTCCGACGATTTCCCTCACCTGATTTTGGTGCCGCACGAACCGACCCCTGAACGGATAAAGGAAATTCGAGGCTATCTGGACAGACAGCAATTGGCATACCGATGTTTTTCTGAACTCACACCCGAAGTGGATTTATCAACAGTGGATATTCTCATTATTGACGCGTTGGGGCTTCTTGCGAAGTTATATGGGTTAGCAGATATTGCGTTTGTCGGGGGAAGTTTTCGCGGCAGCGTCCATAACGTGATGGAGCCTGCTGCGATGGGAAAGCCTGTCCTGTTCGGTCCAACGATCCAGAACGCTTACGAAGCGTCTCTCCTCGTGGAGCGAGGTGGTGCGAAATTGGTTCCGGACGCACAGCAGTTGGCGGATGCTATTACCGTGTGGCTGAACGATGCAAACGCGCGGGATACGGCGGGGAGTATTGGGAAACGATTGATTGCGGAAAATCTGGGTGCGGTAGAGCGGACTTTGGTGCATTTGCGAAAGTATGTGTAAAATTAAGTGAGTTCAACGCTGTTACGGTAGGTGGCTTCCACCTCCGGTTTGCGACCAGAATTCTTCAGCAACCCGCTGACTGCGCTGATACAGCCAGTGATGAATTTGTCTAAGGATGCGCGGTAGTCCCTTTTGTGGTAAGTTTTTTGTCTCCCAACTTGCCATTTGCCTCCGCAGTAAATCGTCAATTGGGGTTTCAGGGATGAGATTAACTTGACGACAGGCTTGTATCAGTTTTCGATCATCTGTTGCCAAGGTGCTAGCTCCGCGTGTGCGCGATGCCTGCACCAGCACTGCATCAGTGATGTCAATTTTCAATGCGAGCGAGGGTCATTGGCAAGTCTACTTCAATAATTTCAATAGGTCCTGCGGAAAATTGCGAAATTTGTTGTGAGGCCAGGGTAGCATCCACAACATAAACCTTTGTGAGAATCGCTTTTGCTTCAAGCAGCGTGAGCGTTGTCGTGAGCCAATGCGTATGTTCGCGAATAAACGATTCACAGACAGCAGAGGCCGGATGGTCAGCAAGCAGGGAATAGACAATCAGCATCGCGTCCAATCCGCGCAGCGCGATTTGATCAGAAGATAAGGTCATCACTACTCATGTCAGACAAGTCTAATGCCGAAGCACTTCCTGTCTTGAGTGTCTCGGCATAAATCTCGTCCCATGTTTGTACCGGATAAGCACGAATCAAAATACCGTCTTGGGTCTTTTCAAGCACGACACCCGACTCCAATCCCAGTTCTGTCACCCATTCAGGAGGTAATTCAATTTTATAATCGGCTTCTAATGAGAGCGTTTTCATGGTATTACACCTCTCTCTATAGCAAGTTTTGAAGTTCAATTGCTCTTAGTGCTGAAGTGGGAAAATTCCTTACAAACAGAAAATGGATATTAGTGCTTCTACTAATACGTGTATTTCTATCCAAAGCTTGATAAGAGTATACCATAATTTGGGGCAATTGTCAAAGAATGAACATTAATTCGTCTGAAACTGACTTTTATTGACATCCTGCCATGTCACAGGATACTGTTTCAAATTTTGTATCAACCATTTACGCTCGTACATTTCTACTTGCTCCGAACGACTGTAACGCCGCGCCGGTTTGTTAAGCTCACGATTTGTAATGACTGCAAGTTGGAAAGTCGCTCCATATTCCTTTTCATAAAACGGTTTTGCTGATAAAACCTCGTCTACAGCCTCGCGTCCCGATTTCCCGCCTGCTTGTCGATGTTTAGCCTGTATTAACAATCCGCCAGTTTCCTTCCCACGCTGACGCGCGACAACGTCCGCGCCTTTGTCCCCCGAATATGGCGTTAGCACGACATAATACCCTTGCTTATCAAAAAGTGCAGCAACAAACGCCTCAAAGAATCTCGGTTCAAGTTTGTCAACATCTTCTATCTTCAGCGGTGAACTTCCTTCATCACCAACAGGTGTTGGCTGCAATTTCGCAAGAATTTCTTTAGGGGTCACTTCGACTTGCTCAGTCGGGAACAGGGTACCTTGCGAAAGTTGGCGTTTTCGCTCAAGCAGCTCGTGTAAAATAACATCAAAAGTTTGAAACTCTGGATGAGTTGCCATTGGTAGATAGATATGAACAGATCGCTCTTGTCCGATGCGATACACCCTATCACTCGCTTGATCTTCTTTAGCCGGATTCCACCAGCGACTATAGTGAATAACATGGTTTGCTTCAGTGATGTTGAGCCCCACGCCAGCAGCGAGTGGAGACATAATAATAGCGTTGAAACCTGAAGTATCTTGAAAACGATCAACGCTTTGTTGGCGACTCATTTTCATTGAATTCGCCCGTTGTGCGTTTCCCGGAGTATCACCATTGACGATACAGACATCCCTCAAATCAAAGTACTCACGAACAACATGTGCTAAAAGATGTTGTGTCTTCCGGCGTTCTGCAAACAGTATCACCTTTTCGTTAGCAGTCTGAATATCTTCGAGCAATTCTACTGTCACCTGCAGTTTCGCGGACTGTTGGATCAGTTCGGTAATAGGTAAGTGTTCCCATTGCGAACCGGCTAACAAGGGATGATCGGATATGTCTCGTAACTGGTGCAGAACTTGCAAAATACGATTGCGAGGTTGCGGTCCATTGGATTTATTATCCTGTGTAGATTGTAAGGCTGCTTGATAACGTTCCCCCTGTACCGGAGGCATGTCTTGTTGACATGCCTCGATATGAATATGTTTTTCGGGTAAATCATCAAGAATATCGGTCTTTAACCGCCTCTTGAGATAAACACCGATGCGCTCGCGAATCCGGTTGCCAAGTTCGCGAATGTCAGTTTCAGGATTTTTAAGGGGTCGACAAAATTCACTATTAAAATTTTTAGCACTGTCAAGATAGCCCGGTGCCACAAAATCTGTGATGCACCATAAATCCATCAAGGAGTTTTCAACAGGTGTTCCGGTCATCGCGAGACGAAAATCGGTCTTGAGTGCTTTCAAGGCGTTTGTGACGAGTGTACCGGGTGTTTTGATACGTTGTGCTTCGTCAATAACAACCGTTGCCCACGAAATTAATCCTAAATCCAATTGGAAATCTCGGACGGTCTCGTAAGTCGTTAGCACAACATCAGCCTTTCGGAGGCGTTTGACATCAAGAGCACCACGACGTTTGCGCAATTCTTGGAGTCGTTCCACGCCTTCAATCTCTGGAATTTGCAAGTTAGCTGCGTCGGATGGATCACATTTGAAGTTTTGGAGTGCATTCCCGTACAATGTTATAAAGTCCAGTGAACCTTTATCAAAAAACTTAGGATACTCCGCTGCCCAATTTTCTAAAAGTGCAATGGGTGCGACGATAAGGTACGGTTCCCGTTGCGATTCTTTCAGGCGATATTTTGCATGATGCCATTCCAGAAAACAGAGTACCTGTAGCGTTTTGCCAAGTCCCATATCATCAGCAAGCAAACCTCCCAGATATTGTTTTTCCCAAAGCTGCTGTACCCACGCGATTCCCTCTTCTTGATGTGGTAAAAGCTCAACCACCTGTTTCAGGTTTGGTGTAGGTTCTAAGAGATGCCGAAACGGTTCTTTGACTTGTAAATCGGACGTTTTTTCAACATAATCAGTTCCTTCAATGTTTTCCTCAATAATTAATACTGTAGTCTCCGACTTTTCTTCTGGTGAGGGCGACGGTTTCTTACGATGTTTGAGTTGTCTTTCGATGAACGGAAGGTGTTTTTCAACATCAGGAACGGGAAGCTCTTGTCCTTTCCATTTAATTTGCTTTTGACCTGTCCGCTTTGCCTCATGAATCGTGCGTTTCAACTCTGTGAACTCTTCCTCGGTTTTAACCTGAAGTTTTGTCCGCGTTCCGGACTTGTCTTCAACCAAAATACCGGGAATCCATTCACTTTTATATGGTGAAACGAACGGATAAATTCTCGGTTGGTAGATACCGATTTCACGGACGCGTTCACTGAAAGATGGTGTTTCATCTGTGGGATCAAGTTCAATGACTTCTGGATCAAAATATGCCTGTGGATGCTTGGCTATCTTTGCAAGTTCTTCACGGGATACACGCCGATAGCGTTTAAGAGTTTGCAAAGCCTCTTTTTGATTCTCTTGAAAGAGAACTCGGGTTCGTCCACCATCAGGTTGAAGAAGATTGTATATATCTTGAGAGCCTGGAAATTTATCAAACGCCTTTTCAAACTGTTCGTTGTCAACACCAACAACATCGGGAATTATCTCTATATCATCGCCTGACTCACGGAGGCGTAAGCGAACAGCTTTTGGCGCGACGACTTCTTCTTGGTTTAAGTAGTACTCCAACGCACTTCCTACCTTTTTAGCAAGTCCCTTAATTTTTGAAAACTCAATCAAATTCACTTCAAAATTTTTATCTTCAGCTCCTCGTGCATTAAACGCGTCTAATTCTTCTAAGAGAGTGAATTGCTCACGTGTCAAAAGATACACCCATTCTTTAGTCAAGCGCAAGACACAACCCGTTCGCTGTGGATACAAAGGTTTCCAATCAGGTTTTAAGAATTGATAATTATAGCGAAACGCTGACTGATCGAAAGTACCATCCGATCGAATTTCAATTTCAAATGGATAAGGTTCTGGTAAGTCGAGTAGTTCCTGGTCAACAAACTTAAGGCGACATACCTCTTCAAATGGAATGTGAATTCCTATATCTGACAATTCTGCTTGACCGTTATCTATCAACTCTCTGAGGAGCAGCCATTGTGCCTGTATATGATGTGCCTCTGTCGACAGATTGTTAACATATTCAATAAGAGAGAAATCATCCAAAGGAACAGTAAAATCAATACCTTTTGATGTTTCTTGCCAGTTGAATTGTGGTCCCGGTTTGTTTTTTCGGAATAAATTTAACATTGTTACCACTTTCCTAATTGGCTGATCGGTAACAGTTCAATCCCTGCCTCACTGTCTATCAAAGAATCTAATTTTTCTCGCCAATCAACACTTGCCGATTCGCTGTAAGTCACACAATCTTTTACTCGCGACTTATCAACCAATTCTTGGATATAATACTCAGACTTACTCAAATCATAGGGAAAGTCAGCGTTGTCATAAACATAACAAACATCCGCTGTGCTACACTCAACAAAAGTCTGGTTGCCCATCTTAATGATAAAAACGCACTGATTACGATCACTACCCTTTAATCTCGCCATGCTCTCTTTCTGCTTTTGGTAATACGGATCCTTTCCAAACAGGATTTCGGCATTTCTACCTAACACGATACGGCAAGATGCAACCTTTCCGAAATACAGCAGCCAAAAATCCCTTCTCCTACTCCTTTTAACAATAACATCGTAAAAGAAGCGCAAGTCCTCTTTCATAATCCATCGCATAAAAATTCGCCACGTTTCATCAGGTACACCATGCCAGTGCACACTGGCATTAGCAATTCTTGGGTCTTGCCACTTCTGGAGTACATAATCCTGAATAGGTCGCCGCAAATCCTCAATTACATTACGTCCAAGTCTCTTAATAAGTTTTGGCAAAACAGAACGATTTGTCTCTTCATTGTTATGCTTTGTGAAGAAGTTAACGATATCCTCCAACATTTCCATCATACCCGTTTGTTTCAAATGCCTATTATACATCACAAACGCTTCTGCAACAGCACCGAAATAACGATAACCATGTGTACGGTCGGGTAATTTTAGATAAGACCAAACATCCGACAGTTTGGTCCCTGATCGTAACAGTTCCACAGCGAGTTGCGCTGGACCGTTCGGTTCGCAATACCAAACTATATTTGCCCTCAACCGCTGAACCTCTTTCCTAACTCCGTTGTAATCAATCAGGTGCCTCTTGACAAACGCTCGTAGCATTGAGGCATTCGCCGTGTTCCAAACTTCCAACAAAGCATTAAAAACTCCTAACATTGCGCTAATACTAAAATGGGTCTCAATTAATTGAAGTACATAGTTAAGCTGCTGCGTATCTATAATCCTTGGGGGTTCATATTCAGAATAGGTTAACACTTGTGCAAGCCTTCGGACCCGTGATGGGGTGTTAAACACCTCGGGCAGTTTCCTTGGGGGACAACTAATAAATTGAGCATAAATCTGGCTCCGACTTTCTGGGTCTCCCTCGACCTTTTCACCTCCATAATCGTTTACAATTTTTTTCAGAATATCACGTATTTGTTGATTCACCTCAATTGGTCGCAGTGCCAGATGAGTAAATGACTCAGCATTGAATTCAAACCTAAGCAACTCTTTAGCAGGTTCCATGTTAACCTCCCTTCAGCGAGTAGATAGTCCAGTTTCTATCTCCAATAATTTCTCAGCCTTAGGCGAAACCAGATCCCAATCCCTTAATCGAAATTGAAATTCAACGCGACGATTTCGCGCCCGCTCTTCCTCAGTGTGGTTATATTTCTCCACCCATACTCTGAGAGTTTGTGCACTATTTTGTTTCCATTTCGGTCCAATATTATCAGACACAATCGGCTGGGCAAAACTCCGTCCGTTCGCGGAAAGTAATTTTTTCAAATCCTCTGCATAACGGAATTTGCCAAACTCATCCGTAAATAGATACGCAGCAACACTATTCGCCCGACGTAGACTCAGATCGAGATTGTGATCCCAACTGCCGACATTATCAGTGTGTCCTTCAACAATCACTTGTGCAATATGCTCACTAACATCAGGATTAGTGAGTAAAACCCCTACATATTTAGGTATAAATAAACGCAAAAATTTCTTTCCCTCTTGCGTGAGCCCGTCTTTGTCGAAATCAAATAGGATACCCTCTTTGATGCGGATTACACCGGTGTCTGGATCAACTTCAACATCGAAATCTTCCAGTTCTTTAAGGAGACGACTGATAAGGAGCCTCTTAATTTCTTCTCGCTCGTCAAGCTGCTCTAAATCTCTTTTTCTTTCCTCCATCAAGTTTTCGAGACGTAACATAACAAAAGAAAACAAGAGCACAAAGATTAGTAATAGCCCTGCCATCAAGTCCCCTAACGAGAGACTGAACGGATTTTCATCGGCAAACGTTTTCGATTTTGGATGGAGCATTGGCATTACCTATTCCTTACCGAACCTTCAAATGCTCGTTTATGTCATTTAGCTTCTCTATGCTGTTATTCAGAGCAGCAACACTGTCAGCAAAGGTTTTTGCTGTACTAGTTAGCTGCTGACTCTCATTCATTTCGGTTAATCCCTCCACACTATCTCTGAGAGTTCCAACGTTCCTAGCAAGTGCTGTTGAAGCTTGAGTTAAATGTTCAGAAAAATCACTAAGATACTGGTTAATAGATTCACGAGTAGTATCAGCATAAGTATTTAAACCTCGTTCAATTTCTGCAAAGATTCCATTTAATCCCTCATCAATTGTTTGGAAACCTCGAAAGTTTTGCTCTAATCTGTTGGAAATTATTTGGAATCCTTGTGTGAATTCATTGAGCAGCGGTTGTGATTGGTTAAGGGCATCTCGAATCTGATGTGCCGTTTCACGAATCACCGTAACGGAGTTTTGGTTTCCTTCATTAAACATTATCGCTGCATCGGTTAACTGTTGCCCCGCCCTCTCAACCATTTCGGCTCCTTCTGTCAACTTTCCTGATACAACTTGTATTACTTCAGTAATCTGCCGGACGTTTGTTATGCTTGAGCTCATCTCTTGCAACATATCCCGTCCTCTTGCGAGTGTCGCTCGTGAATTGCTAAGTTGGCTGTTGATAGCTTCAATTTGTTCGTTCTGTAACTGCAAAAGCGTACCGGCACTATTTTGAACATCTTGGAGCGTTTGAGCAGCTCGCATAAAAAAAGCATCTATATCTGCCAACCGTTGATTAAACTGTTCACTTGTCTGGCTAACTACTGATTTTAATAATTCTTGTATATCGCTAGCAATCTGTGATACATGTCCAGGTAAGTTGATAGTGTTTTCACTTACCCTACCAACTGCTTCCGTGAGAGCCTCTATGTGCGTTACTGATAAACTTAAATTATGAAGTCCGTGAACAATCTCCTGACTATCCTGTTTTGTGCTACTTTGAATGTCACCAACAATTGTGATCAGATTAACAAAACTCGGGATCAAGTTTTCTATCATGGCAGCGTTGAAATCATCACGGACATTGCGGAGTTCCTGTACAATCTCTTGACTATTCTGTGTATTTTGCACGCGCGACTCTATTAGACTTTGATGTAAAGCATCTAATCCTT